>CAZDNQ010000102.1:0-11475 GCA_964506605.1 uncultured Victivallis sp.
TCATTGCATCCACCACCTGTTTCGTAGTGGAATAGACGGTGTTGACGATAGGAATTTCCAGCAGGATCTTTTCAACCATCAGCATCAGGCGCCTTCCAATGGTCCATTTTGCGATCTGTCCTACCAGGAAAAGGAAGGCTAGAGTCAAAAGGAGAGAGACTCCCCTCATGACAAGCATGAACCATTGGTTCTCTGCATCGGAAAGGTTCAGATTCTCAATTACAGGATCAATCCATCGCGTGATGAGGTTGAAGAACATGATGGCGAGCCATATCGTTATCCCTGCTGGAATTACGATGAATACGCCCGCAATGATCCTGTTCTGGATCACTGTGATTATTGGTAATTTCTCGTTGTTTTCCATGATGCCGTTAATATGGTTAAACAGGCTTATGATTCAAGGATGGATATGCTTATTTGCGATGTTCTGGAAAAATTTCACCGAAATCAAACGATTTAGCCAGTTCAGACATGGTCTTTCTCTCCAGCCTCCTCATCCTTCTTCTCTCTGCGGCAGTAGTGTCTTCCTCTCCGGAGACATGTAGGATCCCATGGACAATGTAAAGGGCTATCTCGTCGGAATATCTTCTTTTTAACCTCTTTGCAGCTGTCTCAGCAGTATCGGAGCATATGAACAATTCAGCATTCACATCGTTGCCGCTGCCGGTACCGTAGTTGAAGGAAATGACGTCTGTAGTCCCCTCGTGCCCTACAAATTCCCTGTTTATACGGCTTATGGTGTCCGTATCGACAAAGTTGATGGCAATGCTGTATCTGGGGCTGCATTCAAGCAGTCCGCATATCTCACATGCCTTTTGAATCATCCTTCCCATCGCCGTCTTTTTCGGCATTGGATGCTTCTTTTGCTGCCTTGAAAAGATCATCTTCATATTCGTCCCTTTCTGGATCTTTCGGATAAGTGACGCGTCCATGCATCATGGTTGTCAATGTTTTTACGAACGACTGACGAATCTTTGACAGCTCCCCGAAAGTGAGATTGGCGTCGTTAAGCTGGCCGTCTCTTATCCTTTTCCTGAAAATTTCCCATACAAGCGAGTCTATCTTGGCTGGGGATGGCTTCTGGAGGGATCTTGAAGCCGCCTCGCACGAGTCGGCAAGGCTTACAATTACAACTTCCTTGTCATGGGGCAGCGGACCAGGATAACGATAGTCTATTTCAGCTACGGACGTATCAGAATCACGTCCTTCGTCGACGGCCCGCTGGTAGAAATACATGACAAGATCCGTGCCATGATGCTGTTCTATGGCGTCCCTGATTATCTTTCTCAGCTTGTATTTTATCGCAAGATCCACCCCGTCCTTCACGTGGTTGAGTATGACAAGGCTGCTCATCCTCGGATTGAGATCGTCGTGCTTGCTCTCCTCTCCCAGGTTGTTCTCTATGAAATATTCAGGTGTTGTCAGTTTCCCAATGTCATGGAACAAGGAGCAGACCCTTGCCCTTATGGCATTTGCAGATATATCATTAGCCGCCTGTTCCGCCAGAGTCGATACGACTATGCTGTGGTGGTAAGTTCCCGGTGCCTCAAGCTGGAGACGCTTTAGCAGGGGATGGTTGTAGTCGCATAGGATGATAAGGCTCATGTCGGTGCTTATCTGGAATATTATTTCGAGTATGAAGATCAACGCCAGAGACAGGGCTGCCACCAGGATTCCTGTGAGAATGCTGAAAGCAATGGACAGGGCTATGAGATCATTTTTCTCTGAAAGGTTCCAAAGATGTAGGGCCTCTATAGGTGGTACGACGAGACATACGGCCAGGGCTCCGCGCAGGAAATAGCTCCTGTGGTTCATGGAATGCCTGACAGCTATCCCGGCGATTACGCTAACTATAAGACCGCTTATCAGGACATGGAACGAATAGTTCATCTGGATTGACACTATGAGAGATACAAAGAGTCCCGCATATACCGCCGATCTGAGTCCGATCATTACCGAGAGGATTACAGATGTCATTGCAAGCGGAAGAACCGAGGCCGCCATCACGGGAGGAAAGTTGAATGCCGATCCCATGGTCTGGAACATCTTTATGGACAACGTATTCATGACAAGGCTGATGATTACGACCGTACCGACGAGGGCCAGCTTCTGGTTGCTCTTTACAACCTCCGGATGGATATAGTAGAGGTAGATTCCGTTCAACAGCATGAGGAGCAGGCATATCGCCGACACATTGATAAGATTTTTCCAGAAGAGCCTGCTGTCCTTGAGACTTTCCTGCTTGTCCCTGTATGCCTGGAAGCACTGGATATCCTCCTTGCTTATTATCTTGCCTTTTTCTATTATGGCATTTCCTCTCTTTACCTCAATTTTGACCGGTGATACTGATTCCTCGGCGCTTTTCCTCATCTGTTCAGTGTTTTCCGGATCAAAGACCAGATTCGGGGATATAAGTTCGGCTCCGATCGATCTTACGGCCTGTTCGATGGACTTCCTGTTCTCGGGGGAATAGTATTTCGAGATATTCCTGGCCACTTCCATGGAAGCTTCAAAGGGAACCGGCATCTCGCTCGATTTCAGGGATTTCTTCCTGAGCCTTCCCTTTTCATCGATTATCCTCAGGGTGAAAGGGGATTTCTGCTTGAATTCATCGGAGTTGAACACCCCTTTGCTGAGAATTCCTTCGATCTCATTCAGGAACATCTTCCTCTTGTCCTGGGTCTGAAGGATTATCGAAAGCGTGGATACGGCTTCATTGGACAGGGAGGAGACAATTACTGATGCATTGTTTTCAGGAATCGAATTATATATTTCGCCATCCTTGATTGAAGCCCTCTTCTCGAACTGCTGGAAGAATTCAGACACCAGGTTGAGGGAGTTTTCAGTCGATTGCACATCTATCCTGTAGATCAGAGGTTCTTCCCCCATGGCATTCTCCCTCCGGATCCTGGTCTTTTCGGAATCAACATAGGAGAAATCAAAATCGGCGAAGACTGTAGAAGTCGCCTGCTGGTTCTCCAGGAACTTTATAGAGAGATCCTCCTCCATTGGAAAGATCAATACGGCAACACATACCGCCCATACTGCGGCGAATATCAATAGCCAGACCAGCCTGGAATTTTCAAAGACGGTTCCGAGAGTCTCGCCCTGCTTGAGCCTCTTTCTCGACTGTATAAGGCCTTTTTTCTCAAGCTCGCGGCGTTTGAACCTGTTTAAGATGTTTTCATTCAGGTATTTGAACATGTATTGTCTGTTTTCCTCTTACTTGCGCTTCCTGGATGCTGACGTGGCGGAGTCTTCGGAATAGGCATTGATGATCTTCTCGATAAGGGAATGCCTTACGACGTCCTTGGAGCTGAAATGGCAGAATTCGATGTCGGATATATGCTTAAGTATTTTCTGCGCATGCACCAGTCCGGATTCCTGGCTCTTCTCAAGATCCGTCTGGGAAGGATCTCCGGTTATCACGCAGCATGAATCAAATCCAAGTCTTGTAAGAAACATAAGCATCTGATCCCTGCTGGCGTTTTGCGCCTCGTCAAGAATTACAAATGCATGGTTCAAAGTCCTTCCCCTCATGAACGCGAGAGGAGCCACCTCGATTATATTCTTCTCCATCAGGGAGTTCACTTCATCGAAATCAAGCATCTCATAGAGGGCGTCATAAAGAGGCCTCAGGTATGGAAGTATCTTCTCCTCCAGATTCCCAGGAAGGAATCCAAGGTTCTCGCCGGCTTCCCTCGCCGGCCGGGTAAGTATGATACGGCTGTATTTTCCAGCCAGGAATTCCGAAACAGCCATCGCCATCGCCAGATATGTCTTGCCGGTCCCTGCGGGGCCGATCCCGAACACGATGTCCTTTTCCCTTATCGACTGCACATATTTGAGCTGGGCGTTCGTCCTCGGAACAACTTCCGGCTTTCTTCTTCCTACCTTGATCCTGGACGCAAACATGCCATGGATCTCTTTTTCCCGGTGGTGCCTGTACGCGGAAAGAAGATGTTCGAAGTCCCTCTGCAGGATTGTATGCTTCCCCTCCTTGTAGAGCGAACTTATCTCCTTTATAAATGAGGCGGCCCTGGACAGGCGGGAGGAGTCCTGCGAGCTTATCCTTATCCAGAGATCCCTGGACGAGACATCGACTTCAAGCTCCTTTTCCAGGAGTTTGAGATTTTTCGGGAGATTTCCTGCAAAGGTCGAGCCCAGGGCTTCAGGCCCGTCAAAATAGAAAATTTCCTCTTCGGCCATCTTGTGGAGGTATTACTGGGCCGGGATGTTGATGGTCGTTCCGACCTTCAGTTTCCCTGCGTCAGAAATCTTGTCCTTGTTGGCTTCAAGGATCACGTTCCACTTGCTGGCTTTGCCGTAGAACTTGGAGGAGATCTTTGAAAGGGTGTCGCCAGACTGGATTTTATAAGTCTGGGCTTCAACTTTCTTATCGCCGACCACCGGTGTGGCAGAGGTTGGTCCTACGACCGGAGCAACTGGCTGGAGAAGTATAGGTTCGACCGATGTGGCAGGAGCCATCTCGCTTGAACTCGGAGGAACAGTCTGGGGTGCCTTCCAGTTGGGATATGAGTATGAAATATATTCCGACCACTGGTTTTCCGATTCGCTATACGGGGTTTTGGCAAGCGTAGGCGAGTTACATCCAGCAATGACTACCGATAGAGCTCCTGCCGCACAGAGAATACTGAGTTTTGTTTTCATGATTGTGACCTTTCTTATATGTGTACGCCTGTAATATAAACCCGGTTTTCGATTTTGAAAGTGGTAAAATCCAATAAAATCAACCGTTGAACGAACGCAGTATCAGAACTGCATTATGACCGCCAAAGCCCAGATTTAAGTTCACCGCTGTCCTGATCTTGCGTTCGACTGCCTTGTTGGGGGTATAGTTGAGATCGCATTCCGGATCAGGATTTTCATAGTTTATAGTCGGAGGAACAATTCCGTTCTTGATTGCAAGAGAGCAGGCTATGGTCTCAAGTCCGCCTGCGGCTCCCAGGGCATGGCCTGTCATTCCCTTTGTGCTGCTTATGCTGAGCTTGGCGGCATGGGACCCGAACACGGACTTGATGGCTGCAGTCTCGAACTTGTCGTTCAGAGGGGTGCTTGTGCCATGTGCGTTGATATAGTCGATGTCTTCAGGTTTGAGATTCGCATGTCTGAGCGCGCTTCTCATCGCCTCGGCCGCACCGGCGCCGTCCGGTGCAGGAGATGTGATATGGTATGCATCAGCTGTCGCACCATATCCGACCAGTTCGGCTATGATATTCGCGCCTCTCTTCTTCGCATGTTCAAGTTCTTCTAGGACAAGGACTCCCGCGCCTTCGGACATCACGAATCCGTCGCGCTGGGCGTCAAAAGGACGGCTTGCATGCTGGGGGTCGTCGTTGCGTTCGCTCATGGCCCTCATTGAGCAGAAACCCGCGAATCCCATCGGTGAAACTGTGGCTTCAGCCCCGCCGGTCAACATTATGTCGGCGTCCCCGCGCTTGATGATCCAGAAGGATTCACCTATCGAATGGCAGGCGCTTGCACATGCGCTCACTATTCCGAAGTTGGGACCCTGGGCGCCATATCTCATCGAAATGGATCCTGACGCCATGTCCCCGATGAGCATCGGGATCATCAGAGGGGAGCTCTTGTCGGGACCGCGGTTCTGAAGCACCGCACACTGCTGCTCGAAGGTCTGCATGCCCCCGATGCCGCTGCTGACGAGTACACCGACCTTCTTCCTGTCAAGCCCGTCGAGCTTCTGGGATATTCCGGCGTTCCTTATGGATTCATCCGAGGCTGCTATCGCATAGTGGCAGAACATGTCGAGGCGCCTGGCCTCCTTTTCGGTCATATAGCTGGTTATGCTGAAGTTCTTCACTTCGCCTGCAATCATTGTGCGGTACTTGGATACGTCGAAACGGGTTACCGGCCCTATGCCACATCTTCCGTTTATAATGGAATCCCAGAAATCCTGCACATTGTTGCCGACGCAGGAGATTATTCCTGTCCCGGTTATCACTACGCGTCTGTCATTCATTTCAGCCTCAAAATCGTTATGGATATCGTATTTCAGAAAAAAAGGCCACTTCTCGTATGAGAAATGACCCTTTGAAATCAGAAATGATTCCTCATTTACTTCTGCTGGTGGCCTTCAATATACTTGATGGCGTCTCCAACGGTTGTAAGCTTCTCAGCGTCCTCATCAGGAATATCAGCGCCGAATTCCTCTTCAAGAGCCATTACCAGTTCAACCTGGTCAAGTGAATCTGCGCCTAAATCTTCGATGAATTTCGCTTCCGGTGTCACCTGGTCTGGAGAAACTCCGAGCTGCTGCACCACAATTTCTTTTACCTTGTCAGCTATTGAAGCCATTACGATATCCTCCTGTTTTTGGATTAATTTTTGTGTTTTGCTATATTGAAAATCGAAATGTTTCATTAAATTGCATTTGATTCTCCCAAAATCAAATTGAAATCAATAAAACACCTGAAAGTTTTTACATCAGCAGTCCGCCATCCACATTTATCACCTGGCCGGTGATATAATCGGAATCAGGAGAGCTGAGGAAGTATACGCATTTTGCGACGTCTTCCGGGGATCCCTGCCTCTTCATCGGAGTAACCAGCATGAACGCCTGTGTTGCCTGCTCGGGCAGGTTCTTGGTCATGTCGGTCATGATATAGCCCGGGGCTACCGCGTTTACGCATATGTTCCTGGAGGCCACTTCCTTCGCCGTCGTCTTTGTCAGGCCGATGACTCCCGCCTTCGAAGCTGAATAGTTCGCCTGCCCGGCATTTCCCATCCTCCCGACAACGGACGCGACGTTGACGATCTTCCCGTACTGGGCCTTCATCATGGGACGGAGAACCGCCTTTGTGAAATTGAACGTGCCCTTGAGGTTTACGGCAATGACCGCGTCCCACTGCTCCTCGCTCATCCTCAATATAAGAGTATCCTTTGTGATGCCGGCGTTGTTGACAAGTATGTCTACTTTCCCGAATTTCTCAATCGTCGCCTTTACTGCGGCCTCCGCGTCCTCGTATTTGGTTACATTGGCGGCGAGGGCTATCGCCTCCGTGCCCTTCTGCCTGAACTCTTCGGCCGTCTGGTCCGCAACCTCCTTCAGGATGTCAACTATCGCCAGGGAAGCACCTTCCTCGGCAAACCTCGTGCAGATGGCCTTGCCTATGCCTCTTGCTCCGCCAGTCACGAGCGCAACTTTACCCTTCAGCCTCTGTGATTCCATTGTTCCACCCTCAGTTGTTAATTGACGATTTGCTTTTCCAGATTTCGCGAAAAGGAACGGAAAATATCATTAATCCGGGGATTTTCCATCAAGGAAGGGAAATTTTTTTAATAAAACAGGCCATTTGCACAGGGAGACTCTCTTTGTATTCACTTTCCGCACCCATAATCTTTTTGACAACGCTTTTGCCTTTTCCCTGGTCAATATTATATTCAACAGTTCTTTGCCTCAAACCGTATTTAACTGCAGTACTTTTTTTTCGGTTTCCAGCATCTATAATTGGATATGATATTGATGAAAAGCGGACTATTTGAAAAATGTGCCTTCTTTATTCAGCCGGCAATGGTATTCCTGGTGATGTTCGGTGTTTCGGCGTATCTGTCCACAATTGGAGTTGAGCCCCACCATGACGGCATCATGCTGAAACCGGCAATCGATTTCGCTGAAGGTAAAATACTTTTCAAGGAAAGCTTTTCACAATATGGCGCCCTGACCGTCATTATACAGGGGGTGGCCATAAAAATATTCGGGGAATATCTGATAGTCGTCAGAATACTGACAGCCTTCTTCTATGGGCTGACCGGTTTTTTTCTGTGGCTGATCTGGCGCAAGATCCTGCCGGGCTGGTTGTCAAGCATCGCCTGCTTCGTATGGATTCTTCTCGCACCTGAGTATTTTACCAACCTGCATTTCATACCTTGGTCGTCGATATATGCATTGTTCTTCCTGGTGTTGTCATGTTATTTCCTGATGCTCCATATTGAAAGAAAATCCCTGATATATGTCTTCCTCTCGGGATTTGCCGCAGCGATGGCTTTCTGGTGCCGCCAGCCGGTGGGTGTATTCCTGTGCGCCTCCATATCTGTTTTCCTTGTCATGGTGCATTTCATGTCCGGCAGGATGGAATTGAAAAATCTCTTTTCCGCAGTTTCAGTTTTTCTGGCAGGAGTGGTCTCGGTATCATCGGTGTTCCTGGTATGGCTTGTTTTCAACGGAGCGTTGCATGACTGGTGGATACAGCAGATTTACTTTGCACAGCTGTTCGCCATGAAGGAGAGCAGCCGGCAGGGGCTGGTCGGGAGCGTTGTCAACTGTCTTTTCGTAACGGCCGAAAATTCAGATATTCCAAGAAATACGAACATTTGGATACTGATGCCGGTCATCTGTCTTTTTCTTCTTGTAAAGATAATTGCAATCTGGCTTGAAGCTGTGTTAATGACGGCCGGGGGGAAGTGCAGCCGTCCGACAGGGGCAATTGCAAGATTCGCGGCATTCCTTCATTCCAATATTGGTAGAAGCAAAGGTTCCATCTTACAGGAATATTCCAGCAACGGCAATGGCACCGCCGCGGGAAAACCAAGTCTTCCTGAGAAGGAGCTCCTGGTGCTGGCGTTAGTTTTTGTCTCGCTGGCTTCTTGGATGCAGTATTATCCGATACCATGTACACGGCATGTTTTCTGGGCCGCAACTCCGATGGTCGGTCTTGCAGTATATTTCACATACGATCTTCTTTCACGCAACGTTAGACGGTTTGGAGCCGTTCTTGCGCTTTTCGTGATATTTGCCTTTTTTGGGTATGATATGATCTCCCGGGCGATGGAAGGAATCGAGAAGAGCAACCAGAAGTTTGTCAGCTTTAAAAAGCCGAACATCCTTGCAGGGATGAAACTTACAGAAGGCGGATACAAGTATTATGCCGAAATCCAGCGGATCATGGACGAATATTTGAAGGCCCATCCTGGAAGCGAAGTAATTTCCATAGGACAAGATGCTCTCTACCTGACCTTCAGGCATAACGAGAATTTCCACCCGCTATATGTCTATTGGGAGGACATGGTGGCCCTTTATCCGGACTATGATCGGCGGCTGTCATCGTGCATAAAGGAAAAAAAGCCCATGATTGTCTCCAATAGAATGATGTACCCGGGCTACAGGCTTGTAAAATTCCATTCATATGTGAATATTGACGGATATACCGAGATGATGATATCAGTGCCGAATGGGAATTAACTGAACAGGGGTTGAAACTGTCTGATGAGGATTGGTCTTCTTATCCGGAACGGCTTGCAATACAAGGATAAACTCATATTGATGGCTGATCTGGCGTTGATTTCGCTTGTTGCCATCGCAATCCTTTCCGAACTGATTATTTCAGGCAGTTGGTTCAGAAGCCATGAGGGCATAAGGTATCTTTCTCATTTCGGCCAGTTCAAAAACGCTTTTGACAGCGGCATGCTCTATCCAAGATGGATGCCGGACTATTACGGCGGCTGCGGGTATCCGTTGTTCCTGTTCTACCAGCCGGGATTTTTCTTCATACTCCTGTTTTTCAGTTGTTTTACTTCCGATCTGCTTGCAGCAGGATACTGCTCAATAGCCGCCATCATGATCGCTGGAGGCGCCGGTTCCTATTTCATGGCCAGGCAGATTTCATCATCCCGTGCGACAGCGCTGTTCTGTTCAGGAATGTTCTTGTTTACGCCATATCTGTATGTGAACCTCTTTGTGAGAGGCGACCTGAGCGAACTTGCATCCATGGCAGTCCTGCCTTGGTCCACCTTCTTCCTTATGCTCATGAATAGGAGAATATCGGAAAACAAGCCATTTCTACATTGCCTTCTGGCAATTTCACTTTCGCTTGCGGCTCTCGTATTCTGCCATCCGTTCACTTCCCTGTTTTTTTATCCGATCTTTATCGTCATGACAGCTTTCATGTCCATAGGAATTGGCAGAGAATACAGGAACAAATTTCTTCTGGCGGGAATCATTTCGGTGATATGCGGAGCTGTCTTTAGCTCACCATACTGGTTTTCGGCATTCCAGCTCAAGGAATATGTCGACTATGCCAGCGCCATCCGCGGATATTTCAATCCAGCGGACCACGTCGTGTATTTCCATCAGCTTTTTTCCAGGACCTGGGGGTATGGAGATTCCATTCCAGGACCTGGGGACGGCATGCCATTCCAGCTCGGGCTTCCTCATTTTATCGTTGCGCTGGCAGGATTCTGGCTGAACAGGAAAAATATGTTCTTTCTTTCGGCATTTATCCTCTATGTTGTCTGCATATTCCTTATGTCTCCCCTGTCTGCGCCTGTCTGGAAAAATGCGCCTCTTATCGGGATGATTCAGTTTCCCTGGAGGCTCCTCTCCGTTATTTCCGTACTACAGATAATCTGCAGTTCAGGACTTTTCAGGATTTCTAAGGATCTACATATGGTTGAATCCCGATATCGAATGATCTTGTCATCTGCCGTTGTTATAACCCTTATATGGAATTTCAACCAGTTTAAAATGGTCAAGGTCGACAACAGGGATATCAGAAGTTCCATAGAAGCTCTCGGAAAGATGCGTCTTGAATTTTTCGAGGTGCTGGAGGAGACAAAGGAGTTTCTGCCAAAGACCGCTGTAAAATACCAGCCTTCAAGGCCCAGGGGCAAAGGGCCTATGATCGAAGTGGCGGATCCTGCCTGCATTATAGAGGAATATCAGGACAGCAATCCCCATCATATGCGCTACAAGATTACAAACAGCAAACCCCAGTTCATCCTGATAAACCAGCTTTATTTCCCGGGATGGAAGGTAGCGATAGGAGACAAGGCATACGATGATTCCTATCTGTTGGAACATATTTGCATGGATGGGAGGATACAGGTCGAAATACCTACCTGTGAAAGCATGTACTTCGAGGCGTATTATGAAGGTCCTCCGGGATGGTACGCTAGAAACATTATAATCTGCGTCCTTTTTATAGCAATCCTCACACTTATCATACTTGAACAGAAGAGAAGTTCTTCACGCTGTCCATGCTGTTGATGTTGAAGGTCGCCACATTCGCGCTGATCCTCCTCGCAAGACCGGTTAGAACCGTCCCGGGACCGAACTCAATGATCGTGTCCGCTCCTGTGGAGAGTATAGATCTGACACAATCCTCCCATTTCACGCTGCCGGCGACCTGGCTGACCAGGTTGCTGCGGATCTCGCAGGTGTCCTTTACACAGGTGCCGACGAAGTTCTGGGCGACAGGGATGGAGGGATCCTTCATGGGTACGCCGTCGAGCACCGGCTTAAGGGCGTCACCGGCATCCTTCATCATCCTCGAATGATATGCTCCGGCAACCTTCAAGGGGATTACCTTCTTCAAGCCTTTTTCCTTGAGGGAGGCTACGGCCTTTATGACTTTTTCCTCAGGACCGCTCACTACGACCTGTCCGGGGCAGTTGAGGTTCGCGACGTCGATGTCGCATACCTGGCAGGTCTCCCTGATG
>CAZDNQ010000103.1:0-11463 GCA_964506605.1 uncultured Victivallis sp.
CTATCATATCCAGCCTTGTCGACAGGGCCACTGTTATCACACCCATCGTCCAAACCGAGAAGAATATCAGCATGAATGCGGGGAGGACGTCCTTGTATTCCGGTACATTCTCCCCTCCTGCCGGAATGAAGAAGAGGATTATGGCGAAGACGGTTATCAGGACCAGTATTCCAGCGACCGCCGAAGAGGAGAAGGATCTTCTGAGAACATAGTTTCTGATGGCGCCGAATATGCATGCGGCGGCAAGAAGCCCATAATATATGTACATGGTTACGAAATCGAGCCTGAACTGATCGCAGGCCACCCTCAGTGATATTATGGAAGACAGGTTGCAGATAAAAACAAACACAGTCAGGGATGCTGTTATTCCGGCTATCTTCGCCAGTATGAAATTCTTCCTGGGGACAGGCTTTGACAGAAGCAGGAGGACCGTACCGTTGCGCATCTCCCTTGAGACAGTATGGCTTGCGCACAGGACGGCGGCAATGAGGCCGAACACCATGGTAGTAGCCATGGAGCTGTCCATGACAAGCTTTATCTGTTCCCTGAAAACGAACAGGGATAGAGTGGGAAACAAGCCAATCAGGACGGTAGCCGTGCTTAGGAGCAGGAAGAATATGGGCTCCCGCAACGACTCGCGGAACGCATTTCTTGCTACATGGTAGAAATTAAGCACGGTTCCTGATAGGTTTCAGGATATTTATTTCGGAACAACTTCAGTGTCCTTTATGAGGACAGGTTCCGTCGGCTTTACCTCGGGCTTGACAACTACTGAGTCAAGAGGGCCCGGCAGGGGAGCGCCTGAAGAAGTGCCTGCGCCCTGCTTGTTGGAATTATAGAGCTTGCCGCTGTCGATATCATCGCTGAGCTTCTTGAAGTTGGAGGCGAGATATGTCTTGTCAAGAATCTTACCGACCGTTACGGCGACCTGATACCAGTCCTTGTTGTCGACCCTGATGGTGGTCTGCTTTGGGTCAATCCTCTTGGAGTAGCTGTCCGGAACATAGTTCGTGTCTCCGAGGATGATGATCTGTTTCGGATTCATGAACTTGATGAAGTTGGAGAATTCCGCATCCTGGACTTCGAGGCACGGGCCATTGGAAGGCATGAAGAAAATCTTCCCGTTGGACTGTGTGAGGAGGAGGATTGGCTGTTTGGTTTCACCCTGTACAAGCTCGGCAAGTACGCGGGCCTTGGTGTAGTTTCCGGTGATCACAAGGGTCGATACGTCCTTTGAAGGACCCTGATACGGCCTGGACCAGTCCCAGAAACCTGCATTTACAACAGCTATGGAAGTGAAAGCTACAACAGCAACGGCTAAGAATTTGACTGCGGTTCTCATTTTATATATTCCTCCTTAAATTGATTAATCGCAAGAATAGTGGTCTATTAATTAATATTATACTTGCAATTTAAAAAATCAAACCTTAAAATTTTGAGTCGCAGCTATTTTAATCAAAAAATAGGAAAATCCGGTAAAAAGTGATTAATAAATTCCTGAAACCGAGTTTGAAAACACCTTCTGCCGCCATATTCATGAGCGGCGGAGGGAGCAATGCGGAAAAGCTTCTTGAGAGCCTGGAAACGCCGGATCCGGCATGGAAGGCGTCTCTTATCTTCACGGATGCGCCGGCGAAAAGCAGGGCTTCGGAGATAGCCGGCAGATTCAAAGTCCCATTCCTTAGCCTGGACATCCTTGAGTTCTACAGGGCGCGGGGTGAGTCCAAAGTTTCCCTTGCAACTGAAAAAGGACGGCAGATAAGGGAGGAATGGACAGGACAGCTGAGAGAGTTGATCTCCAAATATGAAATTGATTTCGGAGTCCTCGCAGGATTCGTACCTCTTACCAACATAACGTCGGATTTCCCCTGCCTGAACGTGCATCCGGGAGATCTTACTATCGAGGAAAACGGGAAGAGGATCTTTGTAGGGCTCCATACTTTGCCTGTGGAAACAGCCATACTCAGGGGGTGTTCAGTATTGAAGTCGAGTGTCATCATCGCCCAGGCATATACAGGAAAAGGAGGGGAGATGGACAGCGGTCCAATCCTGGGCATATCCACTCCTGTAAAAGTTGATCTGAAGGGCAGGAGGCTTGACGAACTGAGGGATGTCTTCAAGTCCAGGCCGGCACAGAGGCCGGCCGGAGGATACAAGGATATGCTGGAAGATATTGCCAGGCATAACCAGGAACTTCTAAAGATAAACGGCGACTGGACTGTTTTTCCTCCTGCAGTAAAGGATTTCGCATCCGGCAGGTTCTCCAATGATCAAAATGGAAATCTCCTGTATTTGATAGATGGAGACTGGAAAAGGATAAAGACGGTTGAATATGGTGTTTCTTCATCCAGCCCATTCCTTGTATGAATTTGAAAAACCTGGTCGTGCCAGATGAAAAACAATAATGAACTGACGGAAGAATCTCCCCACTATCATGGGCACAGGAAAAGACTCAGGGAAAGGTTTTCCAGCTACGGAAGCGAAAGTTTCAGGGATTACGAGCTGCTCGAACTCCTCCTTACGTATTCAATTCCGCGCAGGGATGTAAAGGGTATGGCAAAAGCCCTGATTTCAAAGTTCAAGACACTTCCTGGAGTGCTGGGCGCGGATATTTCCGAACTCTGCGAGATGGATGGGATATCCGTGAATTCCGCAGTCCTTATCGGACTCTGCAGGGAGATATCAGTAAAATATTTCGAGGAGAAGATCTATTCCAGGGATGTCATTGCAGAACCCGGATCAGTATATGATTTCGCGAGAATCAGGTTGTCCCACCTCAAGAATGAGGTCTTCATGGTCATCCTGCTCAATCCCAAGAACCACGTAATAGATTTCGCAGTCCTTGACGAGGGGACTGTCGACTCCGCGATTGTCTATCCGAGGAAGATCGTCAGGGAAGTGATAGAGAAGAACGCCAGCTCCGTGATACTTGTACATAACCATCCCAGCGGAGTGTGCGATCCTTCGAATGACGACATCAGGCTGACTTCCGCAGTGAAGGATGCAGTGAAGCCTGTGGATGTAAAAGTGCTTGATCATATAATTGCCGGGAAGACAGGATATTTCAGTTTCAGGGAAAAGAACTTAATCTAGAAGAGGAATTCTAATGAAAATACTTGTAGTAGGAGGGGTAGCCGGCGGAATGTCGGCTGCAGCCAGGGCGAGAAGGCTCAGCGAGGATTCGCAGATAATCGTATTTGAGAGGGGAAATCATGTGTCTTTCGCCAACTGTGGACTTCCTTACCATATAGGCGGAGATATACAGAACAGGGAATCCCTCCTGCTGCAGACACCTAGCACATTGAAGAAGCTGCTTAATATCGATGTCAGAATCAACCAGGAGGTGTCAGGAATAGAAAGATCCTCCAGGAAGGTTACAGTAAAGGATCTTTCCAAGGGCGGTCAATATGAGGAGTCATATGACAAATTGATCCTCTGCCCTGGCGCTGTCCCTGTAAGGCCAAAGCTGCCAGGGATTGAGAATCCAGGGATTTTCACCTTGAGGAATGTCGATGACATGGACAGGATAAAGAAGGTCATCGACAGCGGCAAGGTAAGGACGACAGTGGTTGTCGGCGGCGGATACATTGGTATTGAAATGGCTGAAAACCTGGTCTCAAGGGGGATCAAGGTGCATGTAGTTGAAATGCTGGACCAGATACTGCCTCCATTCGATTTTGAAATGGCAAAGGATCTCCAGAACCATCTTGCTGCTAATGGAGTAAATCTTCATCTCGGCACAGCTGCGGCCGGATTCAGGGAAAAAGAAGGGGGAGTTTCAATAGAGCTCCGGAATTCTGAAGTAATTGAAGCGGATATGATAATCCTTTCGATAGGGGTAAGGCCGGATTCAGAGCTCGCTAGGGATGCCGGCCTCAAGTTGAATGAAAGAGGAGGGATAATCGTTGATGGGAAAATGCAGACTTCAGATCCTGATATATATGCTGCTGGAGATGCAGTAGAGGTCAGGGATGCCGTAACAGGACAACCTTCCATGATACCTCTTGCCGGACCTGCGAACCGGCAGGGGCGCATAGCTGCCGATAATATCTTCGGGAAGAACTCTTCTTACAAGAACACGCTGGGAACTGCAATTCTGAAGGTGTTCAAGATGTCCGGAGCATGCACTGGCGCCTCCGAGAAAACTTTAAAAAGGAACAATATCCCATATAAGAAGGTCTATCTGCATCCGTCAAGCCATGCCGGCTATTATCCGGGAGCGAGTCCCATCCACCTGAAGATGATGTTTTCACCTGCTGACGGGAGGATTCTGGGTGCGCAGGCTGTCGGATTTGACGGTGTTGACAAGCGAATTGACGTTCTTGCGACGGCAATAAGTTCAGGAATGACGGTATATGACCTTGAAAGTCTAGAGCTATGTTATGCTCCGCCGTATGGATCGGCAAAAGACGCTATAAATATGGCTGGATTTATAGCATCCAACTATTTGAGGGGTGATGTCGACTGCTGGTTCCCCGAGGATTATCCTTCAAAGACGAATGGAGGGATGATAATCGACGTCAGGCCTGAAGACATGTTCAATCTCTGGCATATACCTGGGGCAGTAAACATTCCTATTGGCAGGATCAGGGATGAATTGGACAAGATTCCAAAAGACAGGAATATTTATCTCTACTGCAAGGTTGGATTTAACAGCTATCTTGCCTATAGGATCCTGGTACAGAAGGGATTTGGCGGGAAAAATGAGCTGAAGACGCTTTCCGGAGGAATAATGTCATTCAATTGCCATCATGGTCCTGGAATATGTTCTTCCGAAGGGAATACCCCGTTTGTACCATATGCCGCAGATTCTAAAAATATTGAAAAGGGAAAGGTGACGACGGTGGAATCCTCAACGCACGATGTCACCCTGGATGCTTGCGGACTTCAATGTCCTGGTCCTATAATGAGGATGAAATCTGAAATCGCGAAAATGGATGCCGGGAGTGTGTTGAAGGTAATTGCAAGCGATCCCGGTTTTGCCAGCGACGTGAAGTCCTGGTGCGTCCAGAACGGGCATCAATTACTCGGCATTTCTGGAAATCCTCCAAGAATTGAGGCTAAAATAAGGAAAGGTAATATGACGGAACCGAAAAATCCGCAGGTTGCTGTTTCTGGAAAGACCAAAAAGACAATTGTGGTATTTTCAGGGGATATGGACAAGGTTCTTGCTGCGTTTGTCATAGCAAATGGCGCTATTGCCATGGGAAGTGAAGTCACAATGTTCTTTACCTTCTGGGGAATCAACGCCCTGCGCAAGGATGCCCCGCAGGCTTCAGGCAAGGGTCTGATGGATAAGATGTTCGGAATGATGATGCCGAAGGGGGCCAGCCGTCTCAAACTCTCCAAGATGAATATGATGGGTATGGGGACTTCCATGATGAAGATGGTTATGAAGGGCAAAAAAGTGGATGATCTGCCTACAATGATAGCTTCTGCCCGCTCAAATGGAGCCAGGTTGGTGGTTTGTTCGATGTCTATGGATGTGATGGGAATTAAAAAGGAAGAGCTGCTTGATGGTCTGGAGATAGGAGGAGTGGCAACATTCCTTCAGGAAGCGGACAACTCAAGCGCAACGTTGTTCATATGACGGAATAAAAGGAACTATGCCGATCACGGCGGACTCCAGGTCATGCCCAGATTGAAATGGAATCTCAGCCTGCTGCTTTCCCCGTCCTGGTTGTTAAGTACTGGATAAGCCAGATCCAGTTTTACAGGAGCATTGAAATAGGGGAGCTTTATTCGCAGGCCATAGCCAGCGCCGATATTTATCTTGTTCATGCTGAAATGCCATGCCCTTTCCTCCACCTGGCCGATATCGCAGAATACCGCACCGCGTATGAATTCATATATGGGATGGGTGATTTCAACATTGGCTACGAGCATGGATTCGCCGCCATATGCCTTGTTGTCATCGTCCACCGGAGAGATCTTGCGGTATGAGAAACCCCTTACGGTATCGCCTCCGCCAAGGAAATAACGCTCATAGATGGGGGCAAGATCTCCATGGTTGCTGAAAGTGTCGACCTGGCCTATCTTTATTCCGGTATGCAGAACGAACCAGTCGTTGAGGAAGGAATAGTAGTTGCTGGCAGTACCCTCGAACTTATAGTAGTTCACACTTCCTCCGAACGCCTTGGAGTTAAGCTCTCCCAGCGCACTGAGCAAATACCCGTTGGTAGGATCGGTAAGGCTGTTCCTGGTATCCCTGGCGAGGGTCAATGACCATTTGCTTACAATTTCCGTTCCCTTCGATTCCTGGAATATCTCCGACAGATCATCATCCATATGGTAGACCTTGACCTGTTCGATCGTATATCCCAGCTTGATGCTGTTCCTGTCATCATTAGGCGACATCAGCTTCGGAAACCACGGGATTGAAAAAGGCTTGGTCAGACTGAATTTTCCACCAATATATCTTTCATCCCAGTATTCATATGTCCTTTCGGTATAGAAGCCGGACATGTCCAGGCTGAGAGGTATGTCAAAGAGCCATGGTTCAGTGAACTGCACATAGAAGTTGCTCAGATCGACACCGTATTCAGCATGCAGCTTCAATCTCTGTCCGCCGCCGACAAAGTAGTTCCAGGGATCAAGCAGATCGAAGTTGGACTGGGACAGCTCAACTATTCCTGAAACGCTGTCAGTATCCGAATAAGCAGCTCCAACTGAAAATTTTCCTGTGTCCTTCTCCTCGACGCTTATGTCCACGTCCTTCATCCCCTGCTCATCCGAATTCACAGAGACAATGCTTACCTTCTCGAAATAGTCCATCCCCATGAGGCGGGATTTGCTCGCATCTATCCTCTCATTGTCGACCGGATCTCCGGGCTGTATTGCAAGTTCGCGGCGTATGACCTTGTCCTTGGTGTTGTGGTTGCCTGAAATATGGATGTTCTTGACGGTGAAGGGATCGCCTTCGGCTATCCTGTATTCTATGTTGACGGTATGGGTCTTGAAATCAGGAATCCTCACCGGCCTGCATTGGAAATCCGCATATCCTAAGGGATAATACATGCTGGCAAGGGAATCGATGTCCTTCTTTTCTATCCGGTTGTCGAAAACATCGTCGGTCTTGAGTTTTATAATGGGGACGAGCTCATCATTCGAGAATTTCTTGTTGCCGGTGACAGATACTTCCGATATCTTGTAAGGCTGCCCCTCATCGATATTGAAAGTGATGTTGACGTATTCCGGATCCGCGTCCTCTTTCACATCTACACTTGTCACTTTGAAATCAAGATAACCGAAATTCCAGTAGAGATCCTTCAGGCGTTCCTTGTCTATTTCAATCTCATTCTTCTCGTACAGCCCCATGTTCAGCAGCCAGCTCAGATAGGAATGCTGAGTTGCTATGCTGTTCTTAAGCTTCCAGGACGAATAAACAGTGTTTCCTGTGAATTCCACATTGTTGACCTTCAGCCTCAGATTTTCGGTGATGTTTATTGTCAGGTTTATAAAACCTTCACCTGCATCTTCTTCCGAATTGCTGACAATTGCTGAATTATATCCCTTGTCGATGTAGAATTTCCTTATGTTGGACAGGCTTTTCTGAAGCTCCTGGTCGTTTAGCGCCTCATTGAGCTTCACGGTCATCTTGTCCTTGAATTCCTCATCGGTGTATTTCTTGTTGCCCTTGTAGATTATCGCCTTGACCTTTGGCCTTGAGATGGTCTTCATCAGGATGTTTATCTTTCCATCTGCACCCTCTGAAGTTTCGGCAAGCACATCCTTGAAATTACCAGTGGAATAAAGACGCTTGATATCTTCATCAAGAACCTTCTGGTCGAAGTTCTCCCCCTTTTTGCTCTGCATGTTGTACTTGAGCATCTCCTCCGGGAACACATATCCTTTCTGCTCGAATTTAACTTCATTGATATCGGCAGAAACCAGGCAGAATGAAAAGCAGACGAGCGCAAAGATTGTGCATAAGGCTTTGACAGTGAAAGACATGATGTTTAAGGCCCCTGGATTTCCAATAAAACCGAAAAGCTATAAGATAAGCTATATCCCGCTAATTGCAAAAAAGTTGTGGAAAAATTACTCGCCGCGTTCAGGAGGGAGATCGGAACTGTCATACCGTGATCTGCATCCGAAAGATGCTGTAAGGGGGAAAAATGAAAGAGGAACCTTTCCAGGTTCGCCATTTCTGTTCTTTTCGATTATGAATTCAGCTTCCAGTCCTTTTATCTTCTCCTCTTCGGAAGCGTCCTTCTGCTTTTCAGTATCCCTATGGATGAATCCGACGATGTCGGCATCCTGTTCTATGGAACCCGATTCCCTTAGGTTGCTGAGCTTGGGTACTCCACCCTTCTGCATTTCTGTCTGGCGGTTGAGCTGGGCAAGAACGATTATTGGAATCTTGAGTTCCTTTGCAAGGGATTTGATGCCGGATGATATCATCGACACCTCCTGCTGGCGGTTGTCATTCTTCCTGTCGAGATCCGCCCTCATCAGCTGCAGATAGTCTATAATGATCAGATCGACTTTGTTCTGTGACTTTATACGTCTCGCCCTGGCCCTCATCTCCATTACGTTCAGGGCAGGTGTGGGATCAATGAAGATTTTGGAATTGCTGAGAAGTGTCGCAGCTCCAGTTATCCTGTTCCATTCACCCTTGGACTGTGTCTTTTCACGGAAATTCCTTTCAGAAACCCCCGCTTCCGCGCATAGGATTCTCCTGGCGATCTGCTCAGCCGTCATTTCCATGGTGAACATCAGGACGGACTTGTTGTTGCTGGCTCTGAGGGCAACATGACGGAGTATGCTGATTGCAAGGGAAGTCTTTCCTACAGAAGGTCTTGCGGCAATAACAAACATCTCACTGTCTTTAAGGCCCGTAATTTTGTCGTCAATGCCGGGGAAGCCCGTCGAAATGCCGACAACCGACTCGTCTTTTCTGGAAAGCTTCTGCAGGTAGTCTACTGTCGGTTTGAGAAGATCCTTTATTTCGACTACGTTTAATTTTCTTCCAAGATCGCTGGCTTCAAGTACGTCCCTCTCCACTTCATCGAGGATCTTTGAAACTTCCTTTTCTGAATCAAAACATTTCTCCGAGGCGATGGAGCATGCATCGATGATCCTTCTGAGAACAGCCCTGTCATGAACCATCTGGCACCATGTTTCCAGGTTTGCCGTGGTGGCTATCATGTTCTGTATTTCGGTAAGATAGGATTCCCCGCCTATCTGGTCGAGGACTCCCTTGTCGGAGAGGGCCTTTGAAACAGAGATGTGATCTATTCCAACATCCTTCTTGCGGAGTTCCAGGACGGTGTCGTAGATCTTCTGATGGGCGTCGGAATAGAATACCCGTGAAGTTCCGAGTTGTTCCAGCGCAGTATTGAAAGCATCCGGCGAGTCAATGAGAATCGCGCCCAGAACGGCCTTTTCAGCGTTCAGGTCATGGGGTTTGGGCCTGTCTTCCCTGGTGATATTCGGCCTTCTTCTTTCAACCCCTTTCTGGTCTTTCCCATTGAATGCCATTTTCAGGCTTTAACTACCCAGATTTTGAGAGTGGCCACTATTTCGTTATGCAGCTTCACTTCGACGCTGTAGTTCCCTATTTCCTTGATTGGCTTGTCGAGCTTGATCCTTCTGGATTCTATTTCAACGCCCTGCTTTGCTGCCTCTTCGGCGATCAGGTGGGTTGTAACAGAACCGAAGAGCTGGTTGTCGTCACCTGCCTGCATCGGAATTGTAAGTTCGAGCTTCGCAATCTTGTCGGAGAGATTTCTTGCACTCTCGAGCTCCTTCTTGCGCTTCTCTTCAATCTTCCCCTTCCTAGATTCGAGCTGGCGCATTGCGGCAGCCGATACTTTTACAGCAAGCCCCCTGGGGATAAGGAGGTTCCTGGCATATCCCGAGGCAACATTGACCGTTTCTCCGGCGTTGCCAAGGTCTTCGACATCTTCAAGCAGAATAAGCTTCACATTCATTGTCCATCTCCAAAAGTTTTAGTACTGAATTCCGTGTTTTTCAACTACATGACAAGGGCCATGTTCCTGGCCTTCTTGATGGCAGACGAGAACATTTTCTGGTGGCGTGAGCAGTTGCCCGTAATCCTCCTGGAAAGTATCTTGCCCTTTTCAGTCTGATACTTGCGGAGCAGTTCAACATCCTTGAAGTCGACATATGGAATATTGTTCTCGCACAGGCGGCATGTCTTCCTGATGTTGATCCTGGGCTTCCTCTTCATCCTCGGTCTTGACGTGGTATTTGTTGTTCTTCCTGGCATCTTGCATATCTCCTAAATTGTTGTTGTTTTCAAAACGGAATATCATCGGCCGGTTCAGTATCGACTTCAAAGATCTCCTCGGGCGCAGGAGGGGGATTCTGCGGGTTCTGCTGCTGTGCGGGAGCCCTCTGCTGAGGCTGCTGCGGAGGTCTTGGGGCATTCCCCTGCCTCTGCTGATACTGTTCCTGTGGAACGGCGGCGTCCGCCCCCGCATCCGGCGACTGGCGTCCTCCAGGTGTATTGAGGAACTGTATCCTTTCCGCAACAACATAGAGGCGGGATCTGTTCTTTCCGGTCTCCTTGTCCTGCCATGTGTCTGTCTTTATCCTGCCCTCGACAAAAACCTGAGAACCCTTCCTGATGAAGCGGTTGCATGTCTCAGCCTGTCTTCCCCAGACATTTATGTCAATGAATGATACCTCCTCCTTCTTCTGCCCGTCGGAGGTCATGTACTGCCTGTTTATGGCTATCCTGAAATCGCATATTGCGGATCCCTGCGGGGTGTATCTGAGCTCAGGATCCTTGGTGAGATTCCCTATCAGCAGGACTTTGTTCAGATTTGCCATGGTTCACAGTTCCAGTTTTTAGCTGTCCAGATCAGATGCGGTCGTCATCTCCGGACACGAGCTTCTTCTTTGTATCGGCGGATATGCTCTTGGACCTTTCGTCGAATTCGAAGGTCTGCATCCTGACAATCCTCCTGTCGAGGCGGTACTTGTCCTTGACTTCCTTCACCTTGTCCTCGTCGGCCGAGAAAATGAAGTCGTAGTAGATTCCGCTCTTCTTCTTCTCGATCTTCCTTGCGAACTGCTTCCTGCCCATCGGCACAACCTCGGTGACGGTTCCTCCGATGTTTTTGATGAGCGCGGTCATTTCCTCCGAGAAGGCCTTGCCCTGGTCGTCGACCTGGCGTTCGTCAAGGATAAAGATTGATTCGTACTTTTTCAAATTCAGAACCTCCGTTATAATTCCTGTTTTTCGTTGTTTTTATCATCGGAGCCCCCACCAAGAAGGCATCCGTTATATTTGTTCATCGCACTGCCAATTCCGCGGTGAAGCATCAATTTAACCGCTTCCGCTCCCATATCAATCACTTTTGAGAACAATTCAGTTTCTCTTTCATCGAATTCGGAGAGTACATAGTCAGCCTTGTCCGGACTGTCCATCTTCCTGCCAATCCCTATCCTGAGTCTTGCGAAATCTGCAGTTCCGAGTTCGGCAATTACTGA
>CAZDNQ010000104.1:0-11457 GCA_964506605.1 uncultured Victivallis sp.
TCGCCGATCCTGGTCAGGCGCGGGTCGATGACATGGATGTCCAGGCGTTTGAACCTCGGGTCCTGCAGGCCGGTGATGAGAGGTTTCTCGCGGATGTCGAAGTTGATGCCGTCCTTGCTCTCGGCATAGAAGATCGCGGTCATCTTCTTCGCGCTGTCGATGACTGACAGGAGAAGGACGGTCCTACCCTCGTGCATGATCTGCCCGCAGTTCATGACCGAGTCCGCGTGCCCGTACGGGAAGCTCTTCGGCGTTATGATCGGGTTTCCCTTGTACCGCGTAAGATAGGTCTCATTCTTGAACAGCCCCATGCTTCCATCCTCCCTCTTGTTTGTTATCCCTGCCCTCTTTTTTTCTGCAACCGGTTGCAGATCTCCGGACAAGATATATCGTATGCGATGAAAATCAATGAAGGAGTGCAATTCCCATGCATAAAAAGAAGCTTCCAATCCGTCCCCGACGCGGCCTTCTTAACGATTTCATCATACTGGTCTCCTGCTGCCTGTCTTGCGGGCTCGCGGCCGCCGATGAGAAAGTGATCTGCACTCGCCAACCGGAGGCGGTTCCGGGCGTCAAGGGACAGGCCCTCAACTTCGTGACCTCCGATCCCGGCATGTTCGACTGGTCGAACCGTGCGATGGTCGCAAACGGGCCGAACCCGTTCCTCTGCGGACCGTCCGGAACCATCTCGCTCTGGTTCAAGGCTGAATACCTGATGAAGGATCACAGCGTCCTGCTCGAACTTGGTTCGCACAGGGACGGACTGCTCTGGGACTGCGACGGCATCATACCTGCAAAAGGCGACTGGCCGGGCGAGACGTTCTCTCTTGTGATCCAGCCGGAAAAGGCTCCGGGCGCAGGACGCGTCAATCTATGGGGAAGCATCGGCGGCGGCGGTTTCGGCATCAGCTCCCAAGATTCGATGGATCTTAAAAGCTGGCACCATGCCGCCCTGGTCTGGAAGCCGGGGAAAATGGAACTTTTCATAGACGGCAAGTTGTCGGGAGGCTCAGCGACAGGGAAGAGCAACGACTTCGAGCTAACGCGCTACTTCAATCTAGCGGGGAGCCTGTGGGGGGGAAGCGCATTCAACGGAGCACTCGACGAGATCATGGTCTTCTCCAGGGAATTTTCTCCGGACGAAATAGCCGCGCTGGCGCAGAAGAAGGATTTCTCCGGCGATGCAGCGGTCAGCTTCTACATGCCGTGCGACGGCGGCGTAAATGCGAAGGTCGAAAGGAAGGAACTGTCAAAGGTCATAGAAGGAAAAACCATTTTCAGGGCAGACCTCGGCAAGATGCGTTTCACCTCCGCAGGCGATCCGATCAGGATGGGACTGAGCCTCCCGCAGGGTGCGGCCGACGAGGAGCTCAGCACGGAACTTTCGATTGACTCGAACGACGGCAGGAACGTCTTCAAAGCTTCGGAGAATTTCCGCCGCGATCCTTCAAAAGCCGTTGAAAAATCATTCAGCGCCACGGTCGACCGCTGCGGGATATACAAGCTTTCATTCGCATTGAAGGGCGCAGGAGGAAAGACAATATTTGCGAGATCCGCAACGTTCGGCGTCATCGCGAAACTTCCTCCTCTCTCCGAGATTCCTGACTCGTCTCCCTGCGGATTCTGGAGCGACACCACACGCTCGCAGCTCGGGACAAAATGGATACGGCTCTGGGACGCCAGCGCATTCAGCTGGTCAGCGCTCGAACCGCGCAAGGGAACTTTCCACTGGGACTATCTCGATGCTATGCTGGAAGATTTGAAGTCCTGCGGCGCCAAGCCTCTCCTCTGCATCACCGGCACGCCGAGATGGGCCTCCAGCATGCCGAAACAGGAACTTGATTCCCTCAGGAAGACAAACGCCGACGGCTATAGCGTGATCCCTGGCGCGGGCTGGGCCGGAACCGCGGCATATCCGCCATCCAACATGGCGGACTTTGAAGGATTCCTCCGCCAGATGTTCAAGCGCTACAAGGGGAAGATCACCGCCTATGAATGCTGGAACGAGCCGGACACCACCCACTTCAAGGGGAACGCCGAGCAGTATGTCGAGATGCTCAAGACGATGTACCGCGTGCTGAAGGAGGAGGATCCCGGCGCCATCCTCGTCGGCGGAGTTGGTTCAGGCTATCCTCCATGGAACACGAAGATCTTCGGAATGGGCGCAGGTTCCTCCATGGATGCTCTTTCGATCCATCCGTACTGCATGCTCGATCCGATAGATGACTACCATAAAGGCGCGCTGGGACAATTCGAGACATTTGTTAAAGAGAAGGAAAAGGAGCTTGGGCATCCGCTTCCGGTCTGGGCCGACGAACTTGGAATAGTAAATTCCTCGCTGAAGAAAGATGAGTTCGTAAAGAAATACGGAAGCGAGACCACGCCTGCGGAAGGCGTGCTCATGACCTACAAGGAGCAGAGCATCCGCTGGGATATCTGCATGGAACTGGCGCTCGTCGCAATGGGCAAGGACAACAAAGTATTCCCTGGCGGCACGAACAACGCACGCTACGACGACAAGAGCCTGGCGTTCGCAGCTTTTTCAAAGGCCGTGAGCTTCAGGAAGAACGCACGTTTCTTCCCGGTGAACGACCAGTCCCTAGGGATCATGATCGAATGCGAACCTCGCAAGGATGAGCCGAAACGGATCGCGGCGCTCCGCGGCACAGGCTCAGTCGTATTCCCTCTTGACGCCCCTCAGGTGAAGGGCATGGACATGTATGGAAATCCGATCGAGTTCAAGACGGAGGACGGCCTGCTGAAGCTGGACGTCTCCGCCGACATAAACTATCTTTTCGACGTTCCTGCGGACTTCGCGGGAATCCAGGTCGTCTCGCCCAAGATGCCAAAGGATTCAAAGGCCAGCCAGCGCGTTACCGGAGAAATATCCATTTCCAATCCGTACAGGCGACAGGAGACTTTCCGCCTGGAGGCAAAGGCTCCGGAAGCCTGGAAGATCGAGATTGAAAAACAGTCGGTCACGCTGGAGCCGGGCGGAAAAATAACTGTTCCTATGAGCATGCAGAGCGGCCCTTCGACGGGCGATGTTGAAATGGAATTCACGGCGACGGACTCCAAGGGGAATATTTTCCCGAGCCGGCACACCATGTTCAATCTTGCGATCATGTCCATGCCAAGGATTGCGGCAGCGATCGATCCGGCGAAGAAATCAACCTGGCGCGACCTTCAGGTGCTTGCGAAAGTCGACAGCAAAAAGCATATAAATATCGGACAGCCGAAGCCGGAGTTCCCGGACATGCCCCATTGGATGGGCCCGGATGATCTGTCATACCAGGTCCGCGGCGGCTGGCGCGAGGACGGCATCTACCTGTGGATCGAGGTCAACGACGACAAGACCAATCCCGGAAAGGTTTCCGACGCCCCGTGGAACATGGACTGCGTTGAACTTTTCATCGACCTTCTCAATGGCAAGACCCTGAATGGCACAAGGATTGATACCGAACAGATCGCCGTAGTTCCGTCGCTGGGCAAGGAATTCGCCCCATGCGAAGTGAAATTCTGCGATACGGGGACCAGCGCCAAGGTCCAGTTCTTCGGGAGGAAATCCGAGCACGGCTACATCATGGCGGGAAGGATATTCTACCGCAGCTACAGCAAG
Organism: uncultured Victivallis sp.; assembly: GCA_964506605.1. Classification (GTDB taxonomy): domain Bacteria; phylum Verrucomicrobiota; class Lentisphaeria; order Victivallales; family GWF2-50-93; genus GWF2-50-93. The sequence continues at coordinate 3,620 of CAZDNQ010000104.1, forward strand.
CTGCGTCCGGACTTGTGGGTCGGTCTCGATGTGAAGGTAGACGACTGCGACGATACTTCCGCAAAGGAGACGCGCAAGACATCGATGACCTGGAACGGCGACGAGGAGAACAACGGGCGCACCTCGAGATGGGGGCGTTTCGTGCTTGCCAACGGTCCTGCCGGTGAGGCGCCGGCGGTTTCTGCCGCGGCCGCGGACGGATTCAAACCTCTGCTGCAGAAAGTCCTCGTAAACGGGAAACCTCTTTTCGAGGCCGGGTCCAAGGACGGATTGAAGACGGTGGACGTCGATGCATCGGCGTTGGTGAATCTCCAATGCACCTTCGTGAACAAAGGCGGTGTGACGGGCGAGGATCCGTTCAGGGTCTTCGTGATCATGAATGAAAACTGGAAGCAGGTTTCCGGCGCCGACTACACGCCTGCCATTCCCGCGACAAAATGGGAGAAGGACAGGCCGGTCACCGATACCACGAGCGCGGACCTCTCCACTCTCAAGGGAAAGACGCTGGATGTACTGATCGGGCTGTATGGCAGGCAGGACAGGTTCAGCCTTATCAACGAGGGGCAGGACAACGAGCAGCGTCTGCCTGTCGGGAAGATAAATATCAAATGATACAGGGAAGGATGCCGCTGCCTGCAGCTGTCTCCAAGACCATTGATTCTTAGCTGTGTATATACTATGGTACGGGCCATGAAAATAAAAAACCTATCGGCAACGGCATCCTTGTTCTCCCTAGCCACGTTGATCATCAGCATGTCCGGAGTGTCTGGGGAGGCTCAGGTCAAGGCGAAAATCACCCAGCAATGGCCGGCAAAACCGGCTGAAGCGCCACAGGAGTCCAGGCTGTGGAAGGATTTCGAGAAGGCGACCCCGAAGGATCCGGCGCCTATCCTGCCGGATTTCTCGTATGCCGGATACCATCAGGGAAAAGATCGCATCCAGCCGGCCGGCAAGATATTCTCAGTAATTGATTATGGCGCGAAGCCGGATGACATGCTGGACGATGCCGATGGCATACAGAAGGCGATAGATGCTGCGGAGGCAAACGGCGGTGGAATCGTATTCCTGCCGCGCGGCCGGTATCTCGTCAACACATCCATGTCCAAACGCAAAAGCATCGAGGTCCGGGCCAGCAGCATCGTCATCCGCGGCGAAGGCGCAGGAAAAGGCGGCACGATCATCCACCAGATCCATCCGTTCGAATCCAGCGTGCCCCCGAGCGACAACCGCCACTACCACCTCGGCAGCTGCGTGTTCAACATACATGCATTGGGCGAGGAGACTCCGTTTTCCGAGAAGAAGGATCTCTGCAGGGTTGCTGGCCGGACCGACGGCGATGCGTTCTCGATCACAGTCGACAACGCTGCGGATCTCGCAGCCGGGATGAACGTATTCCTCTATGCCAGAAGCACTGCCGCGATCCTTGAAATGCTCAGGCCTCGCGAGTACAATTCCGAATGGAGCAACATCCAGAACAACCCGCACAACGGGGAGCTCCACACAGTTGCAGGCGTCAATGGGAACACGGTTACGTTCAGCGAACCGGTCCGTTATCCGCTGCGCGGGGCAGACGGCTGGGTGCTGAAGCCGTTCAAGCCTCTGACAGAGGTCGGGGTGGAGGACATCTGCTTCATGGGCAACGCATATGCGCGCTATGTGCACCACCGCAACGATCTTGAGGACTCGGGCTGGGCGTTCATCAAGGTGAAGGGGACAAAGGACAGCTGGATACGGAGGGTTTCGTTCATAAACGCAAGCCAGACCATCAGCTTCACGCTGTCCATGGACAGCTCCATCCTCAACGTGATCACACTCGGCAACAAGGGACATCACATCCCGCGCATCGGCTGGTTCTCCTCGAACGTGCTGGGCGGGCTGATCGACGACCGCGCCAGTTTCACCCACGGCCCGAGCATAAGCCAGGGAGTGGTCGGCACAGTCTACTGGCGCTGCACCATCGCGCCGGCCGAGCCGATCGACAGCCATGCCGGACGCCCGTTCTGCAGCCTTTATGATCATATAAAGGGCGGTTCGCTCCTGGGTTCTACAGGAGGAATCCGCGACTTCCCGCAGCACATGCGCAAGCTTGTCATCTGGAACTTCTCCCATGGAGTGCCCGCTGACGAAGCCAAACCTCTGGTATACGATTTCTGGGACAACAAGAACAAGGGGGTCTTCATTGATCCTATAATCTCAGGATTCCACGGCGAGAAGGCGTTGTTCAACGAGGACACGCTGGAAGCACTCGAATCACTCGGCACGCCGGTGAATCCCGAGTCCCTCTACGAGGCCCAGCTTGAACGGAGGCTAGGCAAGGCTCCTGAATGGATTGCAGAGGCCAGGGCGGATCATGCGGCGATGACCTCAGCGCAGTATCCGGAATATTTTGACCGGCACAACAACGTATCCCGTCCCCTGCTCTATCCCGAGACTTTCCGCGTCGACGAGATGCTCAAGTTCGTCACCGCCCGCGCCATGCGGATGTTCGGCAAGGAATTCTTCACCTGCAACCAGCAGAATCAGTCGCTCACGGTTACCGCCGACCAGTGCCTCGTCCGAAACGCGATATACGCAGGCATGGCTGCAGTCTACTCCTACTCGAAAAACGGCAATACCATCACTGTCACGGAAAAACGCAGGGACGGCCGGAGCATTATACATTTCGTCATCTCATCCGGGAAGCCTGTCAGTACGGCGGATGCGCCAGAAGACAGCGAGGACTTCCGCGACCTGTCGGCATATGTTGGCATCCTCGGAGGCAGGGCGTCGATCTCCGACATGAGCGGAATCGCGGTGGAAATCGAGATACCTTGGAAGTGACGCTGGAAACCTGAATATCTAGCAATTGAATTGCGAATGCCGAAGGATGTCCCAAAGATAATTCACAGGCGCGTCAACGCTCCAAGATCAGCCAGGAAGCCTGGCGAAAAGGCGGGGACAATACATTACACGCCTCCGGCGCAGAGGTCGAACTCAAGCTGGGGGATAGCGGACAGCCGATTACAGTCTTCCCTTACGGCGTGCGCCACGTCAGCTGCTCATGGCCGGCGGACAGGCGTGCGAAAGTATGCATGTGCCCAACGTGCCCGTGTCCGATATCCATGAAGCTGTTCATCGAGCCGAACGCATTTGGGACCAGATCCTTGCAGTCAGGCGAGTTGCACCACTTGCCGTCGACTATGAACTTGTATTCGATCCTTCCCGCAGGTATGAGGACAGTTGCGGAATAAAGCCCCTTGCCGTCGTCCTCGAGCCTTATCGCCTCCGGATTCCAGCCGTTGAAGGTGCCTGCCACATGGACTTTCGCTCCCTTGTGGGCATGGAACTTGAAGGTCACCCATGCCGCGCATTCGGGCTTCCTGAGATGTTCGAGGAGCTTCTTCTCATAATCAAGGGTGATGAGGTCTGAGGAATCATATCTGGGGCTCTTCCTCACGGCGTCGCGGGTGATGTCCACGTAAAGCCTGCCATTGTCCCAGTCGACCTCCCTCAGCCATTGCGGGGCAACAATCACCTTCCTGCCGGGCAGCCAGTTTCCAATATCGACGACAAGATAGCGTATGTTCCATTTCTCCTCGTCGACCACGAAATCGGCAACGTGCCCGATATCGCCGTCGGTCGCGTGGATGCGGTATCCGGCCAGCCCCTTGAGGCTGCGCAGATGCGGATCCAGCTTCCTTGGGGTGGAAAACTCCTCCTCTTCCTCTTTGCCGATGGGGGGGGTGAGCATGTCCATCCCATATCCCGGAAGGATGTAGAAGCCGCCGCCCCAGTAGGAATTCCAGTCATAGTATTTGTGGAGTGCGATCTCATATCTCCTCGACGGGGAATCGTCCGGCTGGGCCTCGGGGCAGTTGCGGAGCTGCTCGCGAGAGAGGTTTACGTTCAGGGTATGGGTGGCCCAGTTGGGCTTGCCCATGGCGCCGACGGAGACAAGCGCCTTGCGGCCTGGAAGCCAGGAGCCGGTCTCCACGACCAGGTATCTGACCGTCCAGGTCACATCGTCAATATAGAAGTCGGCCGCCTTTCCAAGATCGCCGTCGGTGCCGTTGACCTTGTAACCGATAATACTGCTTGAAATCTGCTGCATTGGAATCCCCCTTCAATTAGCATGTTTTCATTTCATTGGTGAATAATATCATGGGATTTGCAAAAATTCCAGCATTTGTCCACCAACTCCAGTAGGGACTACTACTACCATGGAAATTTGTAATCAATCGGATAAAAAGGTATATTCTGAGTTTGTAGGGACAGTGGAAAAATATCCGGAGACAACAAATACCATGACTATGACTCTTCCGCGCAAAACGCTGTTTTTGCTCCCTCTTCTGCTCATAATCGCCTCCTGCGGCAGGAAGCCGGAGGCGCCGCCGCCTCCGCCGCCCGGAGTAGTATGCGCCCTCTCGGAAACACGTCCAGTCTCAAGCACGCATGAGTTCATCGGCCAGATCGTCGCAGAAGATTCCGTCAACCTTGTGGCGCGCGTCGAAGGCTACCTCATCAAGCGCAACTTCGAGGAAGGCAGCATGGTGAAACAGGGCGACCTGATATTCGAAATCGACCCGCGCCCCTTCGAGGCGGATGTCAAGGAGGCCCAGGGACAGCTCGAGCGCGCAAAGGCGCAGCTGACGTACGCCGACATCCAGGTCAACCGCTATACCACCCTTGTAAAGGGCGACGCCGTCTCCCAGAAGGAGCTCGACTCCGCTACGATGGACCAGGGAAGTTCCAGGGGCGACATACTGATCGCACAGGGGAAGCTCGATCTTGCAAAGATAAATCTTGAATATACCCGGATCACCGCACCGTTCGACGGGAAGATCGGGACCTGCCCCGTCAGCGTCGGAAACCTCGTCGGCCCTACAATCAACTCCAATCTGTCAACCATCGTCAGGCTCGATCCGGTGAAGGTCGAGTTCAGCGTGCCGGAACCGGTAGTGACCAACCTGAGGCAGAAGTTCGGCTCCATCGACAAGATAATCTCCGAGATAATAATAAGGATGAACCTTTCAAACGGCACGAGATATCCTGAAGAGGGCAGGATATACTTCTCCGACAACACCATAAACACCGCCACAGGCACCCTGCTCGTGAGGGCGAGGTTCAAGAACAACGGCGTCATAAGCGCAGGTGAGTATGTGAAGGTGATTCTCGAGGAGAAGACACCCGTCCCGTCAATCCTTGTCCCCGCAATAGCCGTGCAGAAGGACCAGACCGGGGAATATGTGCTCATACTGGACAAGGATTCAAAGGTCCAGCGCAAGATCATAAGGACAGGACAGGCGCATGGCATGGACATCGTGGTGCTGCAGGGGCTGTCCGAAGGCGAGAGGGTCATCGTCCAGGGTGTGCTCAAGGTCAGGCCAGGCATGACGGCCAACGCCGAGGCGAAAGATGCAAGAAAGCCATCCACCCAGGCGCCAGCCGCCAAATGAAAGACCTGGAGACGCATAGATGATAAGCAAGATATTCATCCACAGGCCGAGGCTGGCGTTCGTGATATCGATCGTGCTGGTGATAGCCGGCCTCATCTCCATAAACAGCCTCCCCGTATCCCAGTATCCGAACATCACCCCGCCGCAGGTCCAGATCTCCTCCACATACACCGGCGCCAGCGCCGATGTCGTAACTAAGACCGTCGTGGAGCCGATGGAGAACCAGGTGAACGGCGTCGAGGACATGATCTACATGTCGTCCACAGGCGGAAACGACGGCTCCCAGAACACAATGGTAACGTTCTACCCGGGCACGAACGGCGACATGAACACCGTGAACACGCAGAACCGCGTCAGCCTTGCGACCCCGCAGCTGCCCGACAACGTGAAGCGCCAGGGCGTGACTGTGAAGCAGAAGTCCACCAACATGCTCATGGCGATCAACCTCTACTCCCCGAACAACACATACGACTCCATATTCCTCAGCAACTACGCCCTTATAAACATTCAGAACGAAATGCTGCGCATCAGGGGCGTCGCGGACGTCAAGATCCTCGGCGAACTCGACTACTCCATGCGCATATGGCTCGATTCCGACAAGCTCGCGAGCCTGAGCGTCTCGACCCAGGAGATAATCAACGCGATACAGGCGCAGAACGTGCAGGCCGCCGCCGGCCAGATCGGACTGCCGCCCTCCCCGACCGGACAGATCAACCAGCTCATGGTCCAGGTCAAGGGCAGGCTTGAATACCCGAAGGAGTTCGAGGAGATCGTAATACGCGCGCGGCCCGACGGCTCGCAGATCAAGATAAAGGATGTGGCGAAGGTCGAGCTCGGTTCATTCAGCTACCAGTCCTTCGGCGAGCGCGACAACATGCCCGGCCTGAACCTCGCGATATACCAGCTGCCCGCCGCGAACGGACTCGAGATCGCGAACGGCGCATACAAGAAGATGAAGGAGCTCGAGAAATATTTCCCGCCGGACCTGAAGTATTCGATAAATTACGACACCACCCAGTTCGTGCGCCGTTCGATAAAGGAGGTCGTGTTCACGCTCTTCCTCGCGGTGGCGCTCGTCATCGGCGTCGTATTCCTCTTCCTGCAGGACTGGCGCGCCGTCATCGTGCCCACGCTCGCGGTCCCCGTATCGCTCATAGGAACCTTCGCGGCCCTGCTGGCGATGGGATATTCGATAAACCTGGTCTCCCTCTTCGGCCTGATACTGGCGATAGGAATAGTCGTCGACGACGCGATCGTCGTAGTCGAGAACTGCAAACGGCTCATGGAGCACGAGCATCTCGATCCTGTGACGGCCACCGAGAAGACGATGGAGCAGGTGACAAACCCCATCATCGCCACCACGTTCGTCCTCCTTGCGATGTTCATTCCTGTCTGCTTCCTCCCGGGAATATCCGGCGCCCTCTACAGGCAGTTCGCCATAACCATCTGCTGCTCCGTCCTGATATCCGCCGTCAACGCCCTGACACTGAGCCCCGCCCTCTGCGCCACGATCATCAGGCCCCAGACAAAGGAGCCGATACTGCCGTTCAGGATGTTCAACAAGTTCTTCGACTGGATTACCCTCGGATTCGCCTCGGCGTCCGAAATGTTCGCGCGCCGCGCCTTCCTCGGCGTCATATTCCTCGCCGCCTGCCTCTGGGGCTCCGACTGGCTCTACAAGAGGATCCCGACAGGCTTCATCCCCGATGAGGACATGGGCATCTTCTTCGTGAACATCCAGCTCCCGGAAGCGGCCTCCATCGAACGCACGCATGCGGTCGTAAAAAAGGCGACTGAAAAACTTCTGGCCGTGAACGGCGTCGACCATGTCCTCACCGTAACCGGATACAACATGATCGACCAGGTCAACAACCCCAACAACGCCCTTCTCATCGTGACCCTGAAAGACTGGGACGCCAGGAAGACCCCAGACCTGGTCCAGAAATCGATCATGCGGAAGGTCCAGGGCAGCCTCAACGCCATACCTGACGCCGCATTCTTCTGCTTCCCGCTTCCAGCCATACCGGGACTTGGCACGGCCGGAGGCCTTTCCTTCATTATAGAGGATCTCCGCGGTGTAGAGCCGAACATCATGGCGCAGGTGCTTACCGCCTTCATCATGGAATCCAGGAAGCATCCCGAGATCGGATCCGCCTACAGCACATACAGCGCCTCCGTCCCGCAGATCTACCTGGAGATCGACCGCGAGAAGGTCATGAAGCTCGAACTCAGCCTGTCCGACGTCTTCAACGCCCTCCAGACGTATCTCGGCTCCTACTACGTCAACGACTTCAACAAGTACGGACAGGTCTTCAAGGTCATGATCCAGTCGCAGGGCCAGCTCCGCAAGGACGCTTCCGACATCATGGGCATCTATGTACGCAACGCCAAGGGCAGCATGGT
>CAZDNQ010000105.1:0-11382 GCA_964506605.1 uncultured Victivallis sp.
TTCGAGATCACACAGGGGAGGTCGACCGGCAGCTCGCCAGCATGCCAGCGCCCCAGCAGGTCATAGATGCAGTGTTCCTGCTTGGACACCATCACCACCATGCGCTTCTTGACGGCCGAATCCGACAGCGACCACGTCATGTCGAATGAGCGGGCCAGTGGCTCGAAGGCGGTCTTGAACTTCCTTTCAGCGGCTTCAACCCAGCCGAGGTTGCTGCAGGCGACTCCGAGGTATCTCTGAAGTTCGGGATTCTTCGGATCCATCGCGGCTGCACGGCTGAGCACGCCGAGTGCAAGATAGTAGTCCCCTTTGCGGATGTATGCGAACGCCGCAATCAGGAGCTTCTGCACGTCGTATGGCTCGTAGCAGAGCGCGCGTTCAAGATATTTCAGAGTCATAGCATCGTCGCCGCGGTCGGAATAGATGAATGCAAGACGGGTGAGGGCGGCCTGGTTCTCGGGATCGGACGAGAGGATCTTCTCGTAATGCCAGATCGCTGATTCCTTGTTCCCTTTCTTCTCGGATTCCTCTCCGGACTTAAGGAGAAGCTTTATCTCCTCGGCGTTGGGCGCAGGCGCCTTTTCCCTTACAACTTCCTTGACCACTCTTTCGACGGTGACGGTCTTTTCGTTTTTGGCCTGCTGTTCGCCTGCCTTCTTCAATGTGTCGATCTCAGCGTTCTTCCTGGATACCGCCATCTTAAGCTCGTCGCGCTCGACACGTATCTTGTCGGAGGCGTCCGAGAGCCCCTTCAGCTCCTTCACATCCTTGTCGAGTTTCGCAACTTCATCATTTCTTGCGGAAAGCTGCTTCTTCAGTTCGTCCATGGCCTTCTCGGAGGACGCGGTGGCGGATTTGACGGCTTCCTTGATTTCCTTATCCTTTACCGCATAGGCATCGTTCTTCTTTGACAGTTCCGCCGTAAGCGCATCAGCCTTCTTCTTCAGTTCATCGTTGGATTTCGCAAGGGTCTCGCTGGTCCTGGCGAGTTCGTCTCGTTTGACCGCCAGTTCAGTATTTGCTTTTGCGAGTTCAGCGTTACTGACTGTAAGTTCTGCTCCGTTTTTCTGGAGATCCTGATATTTCCTCAGGACTTCCGCATGCTTGGAAATCTCCTTTGCCTTTGCGTCAAGCTCAGCCTTTACAGTTTCCACTTCCCTGGACTTTGCAGCAATCTCCTTCGATTTCGCATCCAGGTTCTCGGCAGTCGCAACGAGCTTCATTTCAAGATCGGCTTTTTCCTTCTTGACCTTTTCCAGCTTGCCCAGGGAATCCTTTGCCGCGCTGTCGATTGATGCCTTGAGCGTATCGTTCTCCTTGGCGAGCGCAGCCTTCTCCTCGGCCATCCTCTTGTTCTTTTCTTCGAGTATGGCGGACTGCTTCATGAGATCAGCCAGATCCTTCTCCTTCTTGCCGAGCTTCTCCATGCCTGTCGCAAGCGAATCGACTTCCGCCTTCAACGTCCTGTTCTCGTCCGAGAGCTGCTTGATGTTCTTCTGGTAGGTGGATGTCGACGCATCCGAACCTTCAACCTTCTTACGGAGACTGTCTACCTCGGTGGAATATTTCGTATTTTCATTCTTTGTCTCAATAAGTATCCCTTCGACCTTTTCAAGCTTGGCCGCCAGTGAGTTGCGTTCTTCATCGGCCTTTGCCTTCTCAAGTGCGTCCTTCTCAATTTTCGCATTTAGTCCGGCAATATCCTTTTTAAGCTTCTCGTTGTCGTTCTGGAGCTGTTTTGCAAGCTCGCCTGACAGCGGGTTGTCTGCAATCTCCTTGAGCTTTCCGGAGAGTGCTTCATTCTCCTTCCTCTGCCTGTCGAACTTCGCCTGCAGATCCTTCAGGTCGCCTTCGAAGCCGGTCTTCGCCTTCTCGGAGGCCCTGAGCCGTGTGTCCATCTCCTCGATTGTCTTTCCGGCGACAACCATCTTCTCGTCCGAGCCCCTCTGTAATTCGGTCAGCTTGGCAAGCTTGAATTCAAGTTCGACCTTGTCCGAAGCCGCCTTCTGCTGCTGGGCCTTGACCTCGTTGAGCTTGTCCGTAAGCGCGGCATTGTCATCCTTGAGCTTCTGCACGTTCTTCCGTTCGGCCTCAAGCTTCTCATTCAACCTGGAATCCTCGGCCTTGGCGTCCCTGGCCTGCTGGAGCCTCTTGTTTTCATCCTCCAGCAGCACGCATTTCTTCGCAAGATCGTTGTTCTCCTTGATTATCGACTGCATCTCATCCTTGGACTTGCTGCCAAGCGCGGCCTCCTTGCGGGCGGCATTGAGCGAATCGAGAGTCAGATCGAGACGATTCTGGAGCTCCTTGTTCTGTTTTTCAAGCAGGGCGACGCCGTCCTTTAGCTGCTTCAGCTCCTTTTCCGAATCGGCAGGCCTGGCGGTGGCCGCCGCAGCAGTTCCAGCAGGAACAGGGGACTGGGCAGCGTTAATATCAGCCTTGAGGGCCTGTATCTTCCGCTCGCATATCTTCAGCCTGTATTCGACAAGGGCCGAATTCCATTTGGGATACTGGTTCCTGACCTTCTCGAAATAGGAGAGGGAATCCTGGAAGAGTGTGATTGCGATCTTCTTGTTGTCGGTCTTTTCTGCGGATTCACCCCTTTCATAGATCTCGAATCCCTTCAACCACAGCGCCCGGGCGGCATTGCCATCCTCAGTCGTGTATTGCGCCATCAGCGGAAACGAAGAAAAAGTCAGGAAAAACAGCAGCGAACATAAAAGACGCCTCATATGAAGTCCCCTCCTGGATATATTTAAAGACACAAGGCTCTAAAATACCACAAAAGAAGCTTTTTGCCAGTAGGCGGAAGGGCGATCTCAGCTATCGAGCGAAGTGTCCGCGAGTATCTCCCGAGCAAGATCGGAACCGAGGATCTTCATGAGTTCGCGGCGGCACTTCTTCTCAGTGCGCTTCCTGACGGTGAACTCCGGGTTCAGAACCATCGTCGCATGGGCGAGATGATATATGAATTCGGACATTTTCAACGGCGACACCTCGGATGTCCTGTAACCGAGTTCGAGCAGTTTGTAGTAGAGCTGCTTTCCGCAGGTGAACCCTTCATCCACACCCATGGAGAAGCGCAGGTTTTCCTTCCGGAGTATCTCGGTCCGGTAGAGCCCGCAGATTGTCCGCACATAGAAACGGCTCTTTGTATCTCCGGAAATATTCCTGATCCATTTTCTGAAGTCGGTAGCATCCTTCAGCACAAGCTGCCATTTCGGGGTGAGTTCGATCTTGCCCCCGCCTGCGCATGCAACATCGGGCTTTGCCAGGTTCACCAGGAACGGGAGCCAGCCGGCCCTGTGGATGAAGGTGTCGGAATGCATGGCGACGAAGAATTCGGTGTTAGCCGCATCAAGACCGAGATCGAGCGCTGTGCCGTGGGCCCAGGAACCAGCCTTCACCACCTGTCCCGGACGCTCGATGAGACGGATCCATTTCAGGGAACGGAGATATTCCAGCGAGCCGTCGCCTGAATCATTGTCGACCACCACCACTTCATACGGATAGTCCCTTGTGAACCTGCGGATGCTCCTGAGGCAGAGGCGCGTCAGCTCCTCAGTCTTGTAGTTGACTATGCAGATGGTGGCTTTGCCGGCTTCAAGCTTTGTCATATTGGAAAAATTCAAGAACATGCCTTACGGCATTGACTACGAACTTATGCAAAAGAATTTTGAATATGCTGGTAGTTAAGCCCGCAAGGGCTGTTTCTTAGTTTTTTGTCGTTTCAGATTTTCATATATAGAACGTCTGGTCCCTGTTGGGGCCGACCGAAATGATCCCTATCTTGGCGCCAGCCAGCTCGGAAATGCGTTTCAGATATTTCTGCGCGTTCTTCGGAAGCGCCTTGAACGAACGGGCGTCCGAGGTCGTCTGCTGCCAGCCGGGCATTGTCTCGTAGACAGGAACGGCCGCCGTTATGTCGTCGGTGTCCGAAGGCATGGCGGTGGTCTTCTTCCCGTTGATCCTGTATGCCGTGCAGATTTTTATCTCAGGTAGCATGTCGAGGACGTCCAGCTTGGTCACCGCGAGGCTGTCGACCCCGTTGACCATGCATGAATATCTGGATGAAATCGCGTCGAACCAGCCGCAGCGCCTCGGTCTTCCGGTGGTGGCGCCAAATTCGCGGCCAGTCTTCCTGATGAGTTCGCCTGTCTCGTCCTTCAGTTCGGTAGGGAACGGACCTTCGCCGACGCGCGTGGTGTACGCCTTGATGACGCCGACCACATTCTCAATGTATTTCGGGGAGAGTCCGGAACCTGTGCAGGCGCCGCTGGTGGTTGTGTTGCTGCTTGTGACGAACGGATAGGTTCCGTAGTCAACGTCGAGCCACATGCCCTGTGCGCCTTCGAACAGGATGTCCTTTTTGCTGTTGGCGGCCTCATTGATGGAGATGACGGTGTCCGTCACATATCTGCCGAGGAACTTTGCGGCCTTTGATATCTTCGACCATTCGGCGTCGATGTCGACCTGTTCCATTTTCGCGGCCTTGAAAATTCCATTGTAGTATTCGGCGCGTTCCCTGAAGCTCTTCTCCAGGCGCTTCAGGTTGAGCAGCTCTAGCGCGCGGATGCCGATGCGTGACATCTTGTCTGCGTAGGCCGGGCCGATTCCGCGTTTCGTGGTTCCTATCTTCTTGCCTTCGGACCTGGAACCCTCGTGCATGGCGTCCATCATGCGGTGGTATGCGAATATGAGATGGCTGCGTGTGCTCAGCTGCAGGCGTTTCCCGATCTTAACGCCGCGCTTCTCAAGGGAGCGTATCTCCTCTTCAAGGGCCAGCGGATCCACGACGACGCCGTTGCCGATGATGCAGGTCGCCTTTTTACGGAATATCCCGGATGGTATGAGATGCAGGACGAACTTCTCCCTGCCTATCTCGACGGTATGTCCGGCATTGTTGCCGCCCTGGAAACGGACTACGACATCCACGTTTTCGGTAAGGACATCTATTATCTTGCCTTTTCCCTCGTCCCCCCACTGGACTCCGACTAGTACTGTGATTGCCATGTTGAGCTCTCTGTTTGATTATTGGTCTTGCAAAGCCTTGTCAAAAATATCTACCATAGATATTTGCCGGTAAATGTCAAGGGAGCCGGCAATCTTAAAATTGCGAATTTCGCAGCCCCGAAACTGGAAAAAAAGCCCTTCAATCGGTATCTTCATTGACCTCAAACTTAAAATTAACCGACAGGAAATATCATGGACAAGATTATGACGGAAAAACAGACGGTCGACCTGTTCGAGAAAGTCTATGGGCAGAAGCCGGAAGTCTTCGCCCGCGCCCCGGGAAGGCTTGAGATTCTCGGCAACCATACTGACTATAACGAAGGCGTGGTCCTCAGCGCCGCCGTCAACCAGTCGACGGAGCTTGCGCTGAAACCTGTGAAAGGCAAAAAGTGCCGCCTGTTCAGCAACCTGCAGAAAGGCGACAAGCCGGTGGAATTCAATCTCGATGAGATCGACAAGGCGCAGAAGGGCGACTGGACGAACTACGTGAAGGGCGTCATCTGCGAAATCCGCAAACGCGGCAAGGATATCGGGGCCTTTGATGCGGTTGTCACGAGCACGGTTCCGCTTTCCGCCGGGATGAGCAGTTCCGCTGCCCTGGAAGTATCTGCGTGCTTCGCATTCAGCAAAGCGTTCGGGATCGAGTTCTCGAATCCTGACTGGGCGAGGATAGGGCAGGGGAGCGAGAACAACTACATCGGCATAAAGAGCGGCCTTCTCGACCAGTTCAGCTCGATCTTCGGAAAGAAGGACTCCCTCATCTACTGCGATTTCCGCACCGTCGAAGTCATAAGGAACGTAAAGCTCCATGCAGGCTATGTCCTGGTCGTGGCGAACTCCATGATAAAGCACGATCTTGTGGATTCGGACTACAATGTCAGGCGCCAGAGCTGCGAGAAGGCTGTCGCCGCCATCAGGAAAAATCATCCGAAGGTCAAGGCGCTCCGCGATGTCTCGCTCGAACTTCTCGAGAAGGAGAAGAACAACATGGACAGGATCGACTATCTGCGAGCCCTCCATGTCGTCGGCGAGAACACAAGGGTTGTCGAAGGTGTCAAGGCGCTTGACGAGGGAGATGTCGCCAGGTTCGGAAAACTCCTCTACGAATCACATGAGAGCTCAAGGAGGAATTTTGAGAACAGCTGCCCTGAACTCGACTACCTTGTCGAACTTTCGAAATCAATCCCCGGATGCATCGGCGCACGCCTGAGCGGCGGCGGATTTGGCGGGATAAGCATACATCTTGTCGAGGAGAATCAGGCGGAGAAGTACTGCGAGAGGATCAAGTCCGCATTCAAGCTCAAGACCGGCAAGGAAACTGAGACGATCATATGCGGAATAGGGGATGGGGCCGCTGCGAAGAAGATATGAACAGATGAATAACGAATCTCGAATGACGAATATCGAACTGTTTGTTTGATTTACTTCGTTATTCGAAATTCAAAGTTCTTTGTTCGATATTGTTTTGGGATATCATTATGAAAAAGAAAATAGTCATCCTGGGGTCGACCGGTTCAATCGGGAGGAATGCTGTCAGCGTTGTCAGGCATCTTTCCAGTGAGCTTGAAGTTGTCGGCATTGCCGCCCGTGGAAATGTCAAGCTGCTGGAAAAGCAGGCCCGCGAACTCAAATGCAGATATGTCGCGGTTGCCGACGAGGAAAAGGCCGCCGGTCTTGCCTCTTCACTTCCCCGCGGCTGCAGGCTTTTCAAGGGCGGGCAAGGCATCCTGGATCTCTGCCTGATGCCGGATGTGGATCTTGTGCTGTGCGCGATTGTCGGAACAGGCGGGCTACTGCCGGTGCTTGAATCAGTCAAGGCGGGCAAGGACATCGCAATCGCAAGCAAGGAAGTCCTGGTGATGGCCGGCGAACTGGTGATGCGCGAAGTCCGCAGGCGCAAGGTGAAGTTCCTGCCTGTCGACAGCGAGCACAGCGCGATATTCCAGTGCATGGAAGGCAAGAGGAATGAAGACATACAGCGGATAATCCTGACCGCCAGCGGAGGTCCGTTCAGGGGCAGGAAGATGGCTGAGATGCGTTCAGTGACCTGGAAGTCAGCCCTTGAGCATCCGGTATGGGACATGGGGCCGAAGGTTACGATAGATTCAGCTACGCTCATGAACAAGGCGCTTGAGATTGTCGAGGCCCGCTGGCTCTTCGACGTCACTGTCGGCAAGATAGATGTGGTCATACATCCCCAGTCGATAATCCATTCGATGGTCGAGTTCATAGACGGCACCGTGCTTGCGCAGATGAGCGAGCCGGACATGAGATTCCCGATACAGTATGCGCTGACATATCCTGTAAAGCATTCAGGCTCCCTGAAGCCCTTGGATTTTGCGAAGCTCGCAGGGCTGACCTTTGAGAAGCCGGACAGGAGGAATTTCCCCTCGCTGGACTTCGCATACGAGGCTCTTGATGTCGGCGGGACGCTTCCTGCGGTTATGAATGCCGCGAACGAAGTAGCGGTCGAGCGATTCAGGAAATCCGAGATAAAATTCACCGACATATGGAACATAATTGAAAAGACGATGTCTTATCATAAAAGGCTTGACCGTCCGTCACTTGATGCTATTCTATCAGCCGACAAATGGGCTCGCGAGAGGGCAGCTTCGATTTAAATTGGACGCCATTCCTGCAGGACTCTCAACAATCAACTTAGGAATTCACAGATGTTCGGAACTTTTCTAATATATCTTGGAATAGCCGCATTCATTATTTTCTTCTTTGGATTCTGCATATTCATACACGAGCTCGGTCATTTCGCGGCCGCAAAATGGCGCGGCCTCCATGTTATCGCGTTCTCCATCGGATTCAGGAAGGTCTGGGGATTCAAGTACAAGGGCGTTGACTACAGGATCGGCTGGATTCCGTTCGGCGGATATGTCGACCTTCCACAGATCGACTGCACCGGACAGGCAAAGGATGAGAACGGAAATGTGCTGCCGCCGGTAAAGCCTTCCGACAGGATCATCACCGCGTTCGCCGGCCCCCTGTTCAATGTCTTCTTCGGCTTCTTCCTTGGCACATTCCTCTGGATACACGGCATTCCGCAGGACACGCCGAGGATGACTTCGTTTGAAATAGCATCAGTTCCCGAGGATTGCCCTGAATACAAGGGCGGCCTGAGGAAAGGCGATGTCGTACAGTCTTTGAACGGAAAGCGTTTCAATTATACGTGGATTGAGTTTGTCGAACAGGTCTTATACACAGTTGGCGAGGTGGAACTCGGTGTCAAACGCGGCAATGATGAGACTACTGTGAGATATCTTCCGAAGGCGAACAAGCAGTTCATGCCGGAGGAAGGACTTGGCTTCCCATTCTTCCTTCCTAAAATTCCGGTTGTACTGGTACCTCTCGCTGGATCGCCAGCCGAAAAGGCGGGACTTAAGAAAAATGATATCGTCTTGAAGGTCAACGGGGTCGAGGTCAACAGCTTCGACGAGTTCTTCGACAGGATAAACGAGAATGCCGACAAGCCGATGTCCTTTACCATAAGGCGTCACGGCGAGGTCATGGAGGTTGGCAATATCACTGCGGTGGAGATGCAGGAGTCGACGTATTACAGGATCGGTGTCGCCTATGACTATGCAATACCGATAGTAGTGAAGAAGGCGGTCGCCGGTTCCGCCGCAGAAAAGGCGGGGATCAGGATCAACGATGTCATCCAGAAGGTGAACGGCAAGGTCGTGTCAAGCCCGCAGAAGTTCTTCAACATGATCCAGCAGAGCAAGGGCGATGAGATGGACTTCCTTGTCTTTCGCGACGGCCAGCCCATGAACATCAAGGTCACGGCTAAGCTGATCAGGAACTACGATGTCGGCATACTTCCAGTCTTCTACAGCTATCCGAATCCCCTGCAGCAGCTTGTCGACACCATAGACAGGACAATCAAGGCGATCAGGAGCATGTGTTCGAAGCAGAGCACCATCAAGCCAAAGCACATGAGCGGCCCGATCGGAATCGTGAACGCCATCGGCAAGACCGTATACTACGGCGGAATAGTACAGGCATTGAATCTGATTGTGATGATAACTTTCAGTCTCGGGATATTCAACCTCCTGCCGATACCTGTCCTTGACGGAGGCCATATCCTGCTGGCGCTGATCGAGAGTGTGATAAGAAGACCACTGCCTGAAAAGCTCATCAAACCTATATTTGCCGTATGCATAGCCCTTCTTATAGGCCTCATGGTGTTTGTCACCTTCTATGACATGAAGAGGATATACGGGGATGTATCACGGTCGTTCTTATCAAGCGAGAAAGTACCGCCGCCTGCCGCTTCTGTGAAAAAGGAACAGGCTCCTGCCGCACCTTCTGCCTCCGAAAAGGAACCCAGGCCGTAGTTGCCTCTTTCGGTATATTTATTAATCTCATGCATTTTTGGGGGCGCGGGCATCCTGCCCGGCGTCGCTTTTCCATGGATTTCTTCTATACGCTGGACCAGGGTGGCCGCGATCCATATGTTCTGCAAATGCTGATGACGCACCCGTTTCCGCACTTTTCAAAATCTTGTGTATTTTATCGCTTGCAAATATACGGACATGTTATAGTTTATCTGCCCCTGAAGATGGGCAATGATTCGGATATGGTATTGGAATGAAGGTTTTAAAACCAGTCGTCCAATCCAACAGTTCCAAAATCATTCATTCTTCTTCACGTGCCGACATGGCGGAATTGGCAGACGCGCTACGTTCAGGGCGTAGTCCTTTCACCGGGGTGTGGGTTCAAATCCCTCTGTCGGCACCATCTTTTCCCCTATGGGAACTGATGTTTTCCCGTAAAACATCCGCAGCCAGCGCCTTTCACCGGACTGCTTATGTTGCAAGCCCGTCTTTTCCCTGATCAAAATGCTGGCAGATTTCCTTCCTTAAGGTATATTGGTCTATAAAACAAGAACTTCATGCTTTTATATATGATAGACAAATACAAGAGAATTCTCGAAGCCTGCCAGGTTGAATGCGGCCTGACGGTGTCCAGCAACAGGAACCTGTGCTACAAGTGCCCTAGGAACAATGAGATGTTCGCGGCAAGATCAGTATTCGAAGAAAGGGACATGCCCAGGCTCTGCCCTGTAAGGAATGATGATGACAAGCTGGAGTCGTACAGGCTGGCCAATGCGGAGGTCAAGCCAGTAATGCCACCAGCCGGCCCTGAGCCGTTGTTTTCATTTTGAGATAAAAATATATTGATAACAAATTATAAAGCGGAGGATGTATTTATGAAATTTCAAAATATCAGCATGATGCTGGCGGTAGCACTTCTACTCTATCTCCCGATGCCATTCTGCCAGGGTGATGAACCCAGGGAAATCAATATTTTCGCACTTGTGGACTTGACCGGCGACAACTCGTCTCTTGGCAGATCCATGAAGGCGGCCCTGGATGTTGCAGCCGATGATTTCAACAAATCCATGGCGGAAAGCTCTTCGGATGTGCGCGTCAAACTGACCGTCGAGGACATGCAGACCGATTCGGAAATAGCGAAAAAGAAGATGTTTGAGCTTTACAAGGCAGGCGCCAGGATCATCATCGGCCCCTGCACGAGCGCCGGATTGAATGCCGTGGCGGATGATGCTTTCAGGAGAAACGTCCTGCTGATCTCGCCTTCCAGCACGGCCATTTCCTTTGCCGGGAAGGATGACGCAGTGCTTCGTCTGATTCTTAACGACAGCATCCAGGCAGAAGTCCTAGCGCAGGCGATGAAAAAAAATTCCAAGAAGTACCTGCTTCAGTTCCAACGGGAGGATGCATGGGGCAGGGAGCTTGCTGCAGCAGTCAAAACAAGTCATGAGGCAATGGGTGGAAAGGTCCTCAGGAGGATAACATATCTGACCAGCTCGAAGGATTATTCCAAGGAGCTGGAAAAACTTGATGAAAGCCTGCAGTCGGCAATGAAGGAATATGCTCCGGGGGACATCGCCATACAGCTTCTGGCCTTTGACGAGGTCGTTGGAATCCTTGAACAGGCCGACAAATTCCCCTCCCTTGCAGGCGTGACATGGTATGGGAGCGACGGCACTGCCCAGCTCAAGGCATTGCTTGACAACCCTAAGGCTGCTGCTTTCGCCGCCAAGACAGGCCTCTTCAGCCCGATAGCCGGTACTGAGGCTGTAGACAAGCTCAAGAGTGAATCAGTTGAAAAGATTCGAAAGCTGGGCGTATCTGTCAATGGCTACACACTTGCCGCGTATGACGCCCTCTGGATAAGCGCCATGGCGCAGATGATGATCGGCGGCAACCATGATATGAAGCTTGATTCCATCAAGAAAATTGTAATGACCACGGCATCCAATTATTCAGGTCTCTCCGGGCGCATCACCCTCGACAAGACGGGGGAAAGGCTCTATGGATGCTATGACTTCTGGTC
>CAZDNQ010000106.1:0-11371 GCA_964506605.1 uncultured Victivallis sp.
TGATGAAGAGCCAGACGAGCATGATTGAAAATGACGATGCGCAGAACGCCAGCAGGACAAGACCGGCGGCCTGAAGCAGCATTGCGAATGCCGCAAGCCTGCGGCCCGGAAGGAAGAAAAGCAGCGCCGACACGAATGCGACGGCGAACCCGGGAAGCTCCCTGGGGAATTCGAGAATCCCACGCTCCATCACACCGATATTGTAGGTCTCGCTCAGGAAGTTGTTGAAGACTGACTCGATCATCTGCCCGGAAAAGCCGATGATCGCCACGGCCACAAGGAAAAGCCAGATGTCCCGGTGGACCTTGGAGAGCCTGCCCCTGATGGCCTGGAAATATTTCATTTTGCGGTTTCGTCCCTGTTATGGTCTTCCCGAAGATCCCTGGCAGCCTTGAAATTCTTCGACATTGGCAGTTCTTTCAGTCTGATCGGCTCTCCCCCTGCGACATCCTTCCTCCTGGAAATATAATAGCATGCGTCATAGAGGAGATACCATTCCCCGGGGATGTAGCCCAGGTCTCCTATTGCGTCTGCGGAATCGAAAATGGCCACGCTCTCATAGTTGTTCTTGAAATACGCCGATCCGCAGACAAGGTTCCATTGGTCGAGGATGCGCGCAACAACCCATTCGGGCTTGAGCTTTTCAACAAGCTCAACATATCCGAGGTGTTCCTTCCTGACGATGCTTACGACCTCCGGCGAGACAAGTCCCGGATAGTCCAGCATCTTCCTGTCGCTGAAATATCCGATGTAGCCGAGGGCTTCGACATATATCCTGTCGTTCCTGCCTGAGTTCAGATTGAGCCACTCGCCGACCTTCCTGCGGATCCCGTTCTCTATGTAGTTCTGCTGGAGCATCATCTCGTAGGTTGTCAGGAAAAGAGTGGTTGTCATAACCAGGAAGAAGCCAGACAGCGCAATCACTGGAACGGTGAAACGGTCCTCCTTTCTTTTAAAGTGCGTCGAAAGGGTGAAGAATCCCCTGGCGAAAACGATTATGCCAAGCATAGCCACCGGCGGAAAGTACCAGGGATAAGGAAAAGGCATGCCTGCAAAATAGAGGGTCACACCGAAAAAGGCGAAGGAAGCCGTCCTTCCAATCCTGTCTTCCCGTGCCCATGGTATCATCCAGTATGCGAATGCGAAGAGTCCGGCGAAACCTGAAAATACAAAGACCACCGGATTCCATCCCCCGAAATGGGGATATACCGGCGCATATATCCAGGATGCCGCCTTATGTATATGTGTGATTATCCTGGCAAGCAGCTCGAATGCGCCCGGCGAACTGTTCATCGCCTCCTTGGCAAGTATTGTGTGCGGAACAGGGGAGCCATAATACCACCACGCCCATATGAACCATGGAAGATAGACTGCCGTGGTCACCGCAGCAGCCTTCATTACCGGCACCAGCATCTCCTTCAACGGCTGCCTTCTCATGCAGACAAGATACGCCGCAGTTATCGCCGCAATGTAGATGCAAGAATCCGGACGCGTCCACATAAGTCCACCCCAGGCGAACCCGATCTGGACCCAGTTGAAACTGGAGCGGGTGATGAGGTAGAACGACCAGGACAGGAAAAACAGCATGAACGCCGTCTCCATCCCGTTGACGGAAAAGACGACCGATTTCGTCTCCGCCGCGAAAAGAAGAGCCGCGAACAGCATCGGGATTACGTGGTGGTCCTCCGATTCCTCGTCGAGGAATATCTTCACGATGAAAATTCCGGCGGCGGCGAACGCCGGTATGCAGAAGAGGAGCCTGAAAAGCCAGACGGCCTTCTCATGGGAGTCCGATCCAGTCAGCAGATAGCAGAATGCCGGAAGTATCGTGCCGATCGGCGAAGTGAAACCGTGCACCCTCTCGCCTGGAACATACACAAGGCCGTTGCCTTCGCAGAAGTTCTTGCTGAACTTGAATGTTATGAAGAAATCCTCCCAGACATGATCCGTATAGAGGCTGTAGGCGAGAGGTACGGAAATGAAGAGGACGATAAACGCCGCCAATATGGTTTTCCGGGGAACATGCTTCAGGTCGTGGAGGGAAATACGGGTGTTCAGCATTTATCACCCATGAGGTGGACAGCGCCTGCAATGGCGGCGGTTTCAATTCTCATGACCCATCTCCCGATCCTGAGCGGAGTGAAACCGGCCTGTTCCATCGCATGCTCCTCAGCATCGCTGAATCCCCCTTCCGGCCCGACGATCCACGCAATTCCAGAATCGACATCTGCCGGCATCCTGTCTGAACTGGAACCGTTCACAGAACCATAGAACGCCTTGCATCCCATTCCCCCAATCTCATCGAAGAGCCCTGAAAATGGAATCGCCGCCCTGAGCGCCGGCTTGAAAGGGTTCTTCGACTGCTTGCAGCCTTCGACAAGATGCAGTTTCCATTTTTCAGAGACTGCGCCCTCTTCAGGGCGGACAACGGAATGATCGGTGATGATAAAAGTAATGCTCCAGACCCCGATCTCGCAGCACTGCGTGAGGAGCTGGTCCATCCTGTTGTGCCTGGGCGGTGAGACGAAGAGATGGAGCTTCCTGGCAGGCTCTTGCATCTCCTCCCTTCCTATGACGATCAGCTTTCTGCCGTCTGCGACTTTCGCAGTTGCTATCACGCCCTTGCCATCAATGAGCTGGACGGTATCGCCGGTCCTGCCGCGGAGCGTGTTGAAGAGATGGCGCTCCTCCCTTTCGGGAAGATCCACCGTGGTATTTTCCAATCCTATGTCCTCGCAGAAGAAACAACGCATGTTTTTCCAATCCTCGAAAAACTATAATATAGCGGATGTCGCACAAAAAGGATAGTTATGGCTGCCCTGAATATATTTTCAAGCACAGCTTCAAAACAAAGCTCAATCCCCTATAACCGAGCAACTGCCCTATACATGAACCAGCAAGGGTATATGCAGGCATAGCCTTGACTTTCCGGCCCGTCGTGTCTTATATTACGCGTACTTACGGTGATTGTCCATAAGCTATATATACATATGGGAACAGGATTGAGGCTAAATCAAAAGCAGAAGTTACACAATTGCAATTCCGACACCCTGCTTATGGAGAACTATATAATAAGAAGTTGTATGAAATATAAATTAATAATATTTTGTTTTTTAGCAATAGTATTGTTCAATGGATGCAGTCCGCTTGGCCCGAGATTCACTGTAGCGAAATTTGAAACATCAGATAATCTAACTTTTAAGGCTGAAGGTGTTTTTACCAATCCTTCTGACGGCGGAGCAGTCAAAGTATGTTTTCCAGATGAATTATGTTACAAACCTAAAGAATCATTCCAATTAGCATCAATTTTAAAAAAGAAAATGAAATCATATACAATTGTGATTCAAAAACTTGACCGTGATGACACAACTATTATAAAGGAAGAAAAGCATGAGTCTGTAAATGAGCTATTTAGTTCTTATTCGTCTTTCATCAAATCCAAACAAAAAGTTATAGCAACCATTGTTTTTAATGAGCCTGTCCAAGAAGATTTTGTTTTAATGTTTAGCGATCAAACACTTTAATAAATCATATAACTAGTTTTGGTTCTGGCAACTTCGCTTCGCTCGTCGCCAGACCATTGAGCGTTAAGAATTGAAAAATACGATTTCGGAACTGATTGGTTTTCGATGAGTTCTCCAGAGGAGAACGAGTCCGTGGAGTGCGGTAGCGAAATGAAAGGAAGATACCGCCTTTCTTCTGCGAAGCGATGCTTCGCAGGGAACATCCTTCGACTAAGCTCAGGATAAAAGGCTGAATCTACCGCTTCAGCACTCCAAGGTCAGGCCAAGGCTCCTGACATAAAAACATGAAAATAAAGACAGGTGATAATTTCTTAACTATTCCCATGCCGCCAACCTGCATTCGCAGGTCGCCAGATCATTGAGAGGTCAGGAATACAAATAGCCATACATTTATCTTGCTATTACGACTTAAGTCCGACACACCGCTGCCGAAGTGTCCATCTTGAACGACAGCTTGCGCAGAATCCCCATATCAGCAAGAACAAATTTCCTGTCAGTATTGGTGCGATGTTTCCAAGAATTGAATTGGCTGCCCTGCCTGGATTTGAACCAAGACAAGCAGATCCAGAATCTGCTGTGCTACCGTTACACCACAGGGCAATTTTTTGCAGGCCTATATTTTAAGCAACCATGGCCGATTTATCAAGCTGAAAAGGAAAAATATCCGCAACTAAAGTTATGAACTCCTGCATGTAGCGACAAGGGCCGAAACCAGAAACCGGCAGTTGAAAATCGAAAATCAAACGGCGGAAGCCATCTCAGCCTTTATGGCACGTGCGGCCTCGGCTGGATTTTTAGCCTTGAGCACAGGTCTCCCGACAACCAGGAAGTTGGCGCCTTTACTGACGGCCTCGGCAGGGGTCATGATCCTCTTCTGGTCGTCAGTGCTGCTGTCGGCAGGGCGTATCCCGGGAATCACAAGCACGAAATCCTTCCCGCATGTATTCCGTATCAGTTCGATCTCATGTGCGGACGCCACGACGCCGTCCATCCCGCTGTCCTTTGCGAGCTTCGCAAGATGAGGGACGTGAGTTGCAGGCGCATAGGAATCTGTACGGTTCAGGGCCTCCGCCAGCGCAGGCTGGTCCATGCTGGTAAGGACGGTGACAGCTATGACAAGCGGGCGGCAGCCCGGCTTTGAATTGTCGTTTGCAGCCTTGACTGCGGCCTTCATCATCTCCCTGCCGCCCGATGCGTGGACGTTCACCATGTCCGCTCCCATCTTGACGGCTTCCGCCACCGCGCTTGCGACAGTATTCGGGATGTCATGGAACTTGAGGTCGAGAAAGACCTTCTTGCCCCTCTTCTTCAGTTCCGCAACGGCCGCAGGGCCCGCGCTGCAGAAGAGCTGGCTGCCTATCTTGTACCAAGTGACGGAGTCACCGGCGGTCTCAACGAATCCGAGCGCGCTGGCTAGGTTTTCAAAATCGAGCGCGACAATAAGTTCACTGCTGTGCTGGCTGTGCTGCATTTCTATCCCTGGTCTCCTCTATTAAAAAAACTGGCATTCTTGTCTTTACGGACATAGGTCCCGCCTTCTCGCCATTCACATAGGCTTTCGCCTGCCTCGCGAAATCTTTCAAAGCATCCCCGAGCATCGACGAGAAGGTATCTTCATTCCTTGGCGGCGCGAGGAACGCCTTGAGAATAGACTCGGCCTTCTCCTTTGCCACCGGATCCTTCTTACCGAGGTCGATCAGTGCAAGGAGCGCGGAAATGCGGACGCTGTCGACATCGTAGGTGTTCGGCGACATGGGCACCTTGAGCACCATCTTCATGCAGAGGGCGTCGAGCTGGCCCAGTATGTCCTGGCTCGATACGCCGATCCTGGCGATGGACCAGCACGCATATGACCTGTTGTCGGCCGGATATTCGGCGACAGTCTTCCTGATCGCTGCAATAAGCTGGGGGCTGAAACAGCTGTCCCCGATCCAGCCCATGGACTCGAACGCCTGGGTGGACACCTTGACAGCCTTGTCTTCGCTCAGCTTGACAATTGTCGGAAAAGAATCCTTTATCTTCAGCTTGCCCAGGGTGGATGCGACAGCCTCCCTGACGGCGGGATCTGAATGCTGGGCCCTGTCGGAAACAGGTTTCCAGGACTCCTTGAAGTCGAGATCGCCGAGCGTGGTGACGCAGCGTTTCACAAGATCTGCATCTGGATCGTCTGCGCCAAGGCTTTCAAGAATCTTCAGCACCGCCTGCGAATATCTGGTGTCCTTGAGCTCCCCGAGAATCGTCACGGCCGCGGCACGGCATTCCTTGGATTCCAGGAGTTCGTCGCCGATGCATTTGAGGACATCCTGTCCGGGTGCAATTTTTATTATCGATCTTTCGGCTGCGCTTCTGACCTGCAGCATCTTGTCGCCGGTCCTCACGAGGAGCGCATCAATGGCTCCGGGTTCCTTGTAGGAGCCGAGGGAGACGCAGGCAATCCTCCTGACCTCCTCATCCGGATCCACGGAAAGTTTGATGAAAACCTGCAGCCGTTCAGGAAGCGGCGCCGAAGATGCGGCAAAAGCCCTGACAGACACATCCTTGTCGTCCGCAAGCTTCGCCATCATTTCAAGAGCCCCCTTCTCCCTGGCAGCCAGTGCGGAAGCAAGGGCGGCCTTCACGACAATGCTCTTGTCCGCCATCATCTTGTTCAGGCGGGCATCCTTGTCGGGATCTTCGCTCTTTTCCGCAAGCACCTTCACGGCTCCGGCCCTCTGGTGGATATTTTCCGAGGAGAGGAAGCGGTCAAGTTCAGAATCCTTGGTATGCTTGGCGAGATCCTTGTTCGATGAGATCTCGTTCCACAGGAAGTTGATCACGTATTCGTCAGTTTCAGCTCCAAGCAGATCGTAGGCTGAAGACAGATCGTTGGCGGCCCTGAGGCAGAGTGCGGCGGAAAGAGCCCTGACGGACTTGTTCTGTGACTTGAGAAGCCCCTTGAGCAGGGTGATCTTCTTGCAGTTCCCATATGCCTTCAGATCATAAAGTGCGGCAAGGATGTCCGCCTGCACAAATTCGTTCTTCTCTTCCTGGAGGCAGCCCTCGAGCACTTCGATGGCTGCGGCATTCTCGGAATAGGACAGGGTGAGGGCGATCTTCGAGCGCAGCCTGCTGTCCTGGGTCCTCGCCATATAGTCGCTCTGCATCTTGATGCTCGCGTTGTCGGCGAAATACGGGGCGTCCGGCGCGGAGGTGTTCTCCATGTCGAGCGGGATCTTCTCCCATATCGGGATTACCAGCGGGAAGAAGGCGAAAAGTTTCCTGATGTTCATTTTAGGTTCCTGTATTTAGCGTATCTCAACTGCAAAAGCATCGTCATGGCAATGAGCACCGGGAACAGGAAAATCAGAAGCTCCCATTTTTCAAGCCTTGCCACAAACAGCAATATATCCCGTCCAGTGCATTTTCCAAAAAGGACGGTTGCAAAAAAGGCGAGCAGCGGCGCCATCATGAGGTAGAGGGCGCCAAGCCTTGTGAGCCGGGACATTGCCGAGATCCAGCGGAATCCCTCCTCCTTCGATACTGCATGGAAGAGGTTTGCGAGGCTCGCAATGAAGAATGCGCCGGAGAGGCAGAGGAAAAGGAAGTTGAACAGCAGATAGTAGCTGTTGGTGTCCTGGAGCCACCACTGCAGGAACGGTGAAAGCAGCATCATGACAAGGGAGACGGCGACGAGCCGGGACAGCGATTTCCTGTAGAGGAAGAGCTGGAAGGCCTTTTCGGGAAAGTGCATTGCCCCGGAAAAGAGCATGTACACCGGGATTATGTAGGCATATTCCACGAAAGGGATCGGCAGGACATCGAGCATGCCC
Organism: uncultured Victivallis sp.; assembly: GCA_964506605.1. Taxonomy (GTDB): domain Bacteria; phylum Verrucomicrobiota; class Lentisphaeria; order Victivallales; family GWF2-50-93; genus GWF2-50-93. The sequence continues at coordinate 7,334 of CAZDNQ010000106.1, forward strand.
TTCAGGCTCAGCAGCAGCACCAGGAGCAGAAGCCCATATGAAAGCTTGTCAAGGGCCCTGAAGAACATTACAGCGCCGAGTGATCCGGAAACACCCCCGGATGAGGTTCCCACGGGGACTTCAGATCCCGCCGCCATATTTTCCTTGCTTTCCAAATCCAATCCCCTGCCCCGCTATCCATTTAATTTTAAGGCAAACATTGAAAAGTATAACAAAATAATATAGGTTACAATGTTTTGACGCCCCTATTTTGGACAAAATTCAAACTGAAGAAACAGTATCATGAAATATATCGTCAGGAGCGATGACAACAGGGAATTCGGACCGGTCGACGAGGAGACCCTCCGCAAATGGACCGAGGCTGGCAGGATCCTGCCGCACACACAGGTCAGGAACACCCTTATAAAGAAGTGGAACAAGGCTTCCGACTTCGATTTCCTCAAGCCCTCGTTCGCGCTCCAGCAGGTAAGGGTCGAAGAGGAGAAGGGCGGAATCAGGAAGTTCTCGGAGCACCTCGACATAATATTCGGAGGAAGGAAGAAGACTCAAGAGACCCTGACCCCCTACGCGACCGCCTTCAAGAACAAATACATTCCGGATCCCGCAACCCTCACGCAGAGGCTCCTGTCTGCGCTCTTCGATTCCATCATAATTCTCGCATATGCATTCGTGCTCATGGTCTACTTCTCAATGTCCCTCCCTGAGAAAGCACCGGTCGCCACAGTCATGCCAATACTGCCTGACGGAACCACTGCTGCTGTCGTTGAACCTGCAGCAAACGTCCAGGCACCTGCAGCCCAGGCTGCGGCGCCAGCAGCAGCTCCATCTGCCGCCACCGCTGCACCAGCCGAAGCCGCCGCTAAAGCCGCACCAGAGGCAGTTGCACCAGCGCCCCAGCCCGTATCACCGGCCGTTACAGCTGAAGTCAATTCCGCCTTCAACAAGTGCGTATGCCTTTTCGTGATCGGCGTGCTCCTCTATTTCGGAATATCGCTTGGTATCTTCGCACAGACCTTCGGAATGTGGTTCTGGGGGATAATGATCACCAGGACCGACCTGAGCGAGGTATTCCTGGGAAGGGCTTATTTCTTCACAGTCCTCATGTTCCTCCTGGGAGTCCTTTCACCAATGTTCGTATTCCTCAACCCGTACAGGCGGGCGCTACATGACATCCTCAGCGGAACCATGGTAATCAGAATAGCCGCGAAGCCGAAAGCCTGAACCTCCATCACCCGGATCCTCCAGAATGCCATTAAAGTTTTTCCCAGAGCAGTTCTTCACATGCAAAAACTGCGGTAAGTGCTGCGGCATATGGGAAGTCCCCATAACACAGGAGGAGAAGGACAGGCTCGAAGCTCTCTCTTTGCCGGACATCGACTTCAAGGAGGACAGGTTCTTCGCAAAGGACAGGAAGCACAAAACCCTCTACACCATCAGGAAGAAAGACGGCCACTGCGTCTTCCTCGACAGCGACAAGCTGTGCGTGATCCACAGGAAGTACGGCGAAAAGGTGAAACCGCTGGCATGCAGGATCTATCCGTTCGACATAATAAACTGGGAGGACGATGTGACCAGCGCCTCCCTCAGATATGACTGCCCCGGGGTCAGCTCGCAGTCCGGAAAGAGGATCACCTCGTTCAACTCCGAAATCTCATCCATGGCGAAGGAGCTGTCAAGGAAGCGCAAGTTCGCCGGAGCCACCTACAGCAGGAGGATCAAAACCAAGCTCGGAAATATAAGGATCGTATCCTCGGCATACAGGAATTTCCTGCTTGACACCCGCTTCCGCCCGGGGATGCGGATATTCGCCGCCGCCAAGCTTCTGGAGTTCCATTCCAGGCCGGAAAACGCCGCCGACATCCTTGAAGCCGGCTCTTTCTTCAGCAAGGACGCCATGGCACTGGTCAAAAGGAGCATCCCCGATCTTGAGGCGATCATAACTGCGGCGCATCCCCTCAACCTCCATGAGAAGATGATATTCAGGTTCATCATCGGCGCATTCATCAGGTCCGACGAGGAATATGCGATGAAGATCCTGCCTTTCGCCAGGCTCTCGCGGGTCAAGGAGATTTTGAAATTCTCGCTCGGTTCAGGCTCCCTGGGAAAACTCTGCAGACAGCTTCCGGAGACTCCGGGGATTGATCCCATCGAAGCGGCGAAAGGGATGAAATGGGACGACGGCGCCCTCGACATCTATTGGAACTATCTCGGATCAAAACTAGACTCGATGCACTTCTGTGGATTCCCATGCCTGGGCTTCACATTCGAAGAAGGCATGCGCCATCTCGTGCTCAGCTATCCGGTCCTCGCGTCCCTCTCTGCGCTCATCGCAAAGTCAGAGAACCGCCAGAATATCACGAAGGAGGACGTCTCCAGGGCGTTGTCGGTAATGGACCATACCTTCTCGCGCTCGCATCTTTTCGCAGTCGGCTACGTCAGGAAGATGACAGAAATCCTCTGCACCGAGAACGCTCTCGCATCCCTGCTCCAGACCCTGCCGTAATCCACAGGCAAGATGCCTGTGTTACTTTACGGGAAGGTCAGTTTCATCACGTAGTCCTGCCAGTCCTTCTTGAACTGCCTCATGTCTTTCACACCCAGGATCTTCACAAGCGACTTGTATCCTGAAGGATCATCCTTGCAGTTGGCATGGAACTCCTTGTAGAACTTGATGAGCAGGCCTTTCTCCTGCAGATAATAGCAGAGATATCTCGCCTGCGCATAGTTGTCGCCCTTCTTCCCGCCATAAAAATCCGCCCTGTCATAGCCGGTCAGGGTCTCGAATTCGGGAAGCTCATCAAATTTTATCGCGCTCTGAAGTCCTGCCAGCCGCCAGTTTGTAAGACCTGCGATGTTCCCGTCCTTCTCCGAGCATTGCTCATATAGGGAACCGAGACCCTCGTTGAGCCAAGGCGGACATTCCGGGAAGTTCGCGTCAATGAACGGATGGACTATCTCATGGACAAGAGTACCGCCGCCGGTCGCAATGTTCATGATGAGCGCATCTTTCTGATCGGAGAAAAATCCATATGGCGTATCAGGTTCGCCTCCAGTTATCAGCTTGCAGTACTCGCCATAGGACTTGGCGTCCTTCAGCAGCCATATCGTCAGAATCCTCGGCGGACAATATTCGAAATAGCTCTTCATGAGCCTGCTGACGGTCCAGCGGACAGTCTTCTCGCAGCATATCTTCATCGCAGCGGGCTCCAAGTTCCCAGCTACAACGAACGGAGGTTCAACCGCATACTGGAGCCTGGCGTCTGAATATGTTTCCTTGAGCATCCTGACATGCTGCATATAGTCGGCATTCGTGAACGGATTGCTCCTGACTTCCTCGATGCAGCCTGTCTTTCCGATTATCTTCCTTGCAATCGGCTTTTTCCTTTCCGGCACCTTGATCCCCGCCTTGTCGGCGTCCAGGGGGATCCTGACAAGCGTCCATTTGTCCGTGGAATATTTCAAAGGCCAGAGCTTGATGAAAAGAGCGCGGCCCATCTTCCTACCCGCACCATCGTCCTCGGCAGGCTCGTTGTAATAGATCTCATCCTTTTCAGCGTCATATCCGACGACAAGGCGGAAATGCTCGGGAGAACCGGGAAGATCGGCATAATGCATGCAGACAATTGAGGGCCTGCCCGCCTTGAGATCATCAAGCATCTTTTTAAAGCCGGCATCCAGTTCCAATGGCTTTGAAGGATCTATCCTTGCGCATATTTCCGTGATATCGCCCAGCTTGAATCCCAAATTCTTCAGCGCATTGAGAAGTTCGCCGGTATAGCATCCGCGTCCCAGCGCAGGATCAAGGCCGGAAACATTGAAGACTTCGTCCTGCGTGATATCCAGTCCGAGCTTCCTCAGATACATCTCGACGCAGGCTTCACCGCAGAAATCTGATTTCTGCCGGACGGCGGGCACGTCCTCGATCAGATATTTTTTCCCGCCAATATCCTGGGCAATGGACAGTATTGCGGAAAAAAACATAAATAGAGGGACGATGAACTTCATAATATCATCGCCGGCGGGACGCCGGCGCTCCTG
>CAZDNQ010000107.1:0-11354 GCA_964506605.1 uncultured Victivallis sp.
CGGGCACCTTCTCCAAAGGGCTCTCCTACCTCTGGCTTCGTCTTCACAAGTTCAGTAGCATCGCGAGGATCGCCGTATTCGTTATGGGCAAAACCACCTCTAACGACAATGGCATTTCCACCGGCCTTGACATAGTCCACCACGGAGCGATAGGTACTCTCCTTGACGAAATCAGACTCTCCCGCCAGCAGCAGTTTGTGCTTGGCCAGCTCTCCTTGAACCATCCGTGCCTCGGTGACATAAAATGGCTGCACGCCCAATGAGTACTGCGCGGGACCCAACTCATGACGCAGTCGGTCCATGCTGCAATCGCTTCGGATGGTGACGATCTCCGGAAAGAGCGTGGCTACAGGCTTGTCCTTCCGATTAAGGGCATAGATATATGGATTGAAGAGTCGTCGCAAATCCAATCCGGAGATGGCCAGGCCATGCATGGATTCGGAACTGCCCACCGAATTGGCGAAGCGCGCATTGGCATGCCAGCACCACCAGTTTCCGTCCGCCAAGCCATGCAAGGCCAACCTCCACGCTACCAGCTCAACGAACACCTTGTCACGATACCAGATATGGATCTCAGTGTTCACCAGCGGATGTTCCGGATAGAGCGATTTGCAGAAATCGAGGAAGAGGATGTCCCGGTCCGACGTATTGCCATCATGTCCGGTGATATCGTACAGTCCCTGCAGCCTCTCGATGTCGAGGGAGGACATGGAGATACCCATGAATTTGACATGCGTCGGCCGGGTGGGATCTATGCTCTTCGCTGTATTTTTGAGGAACTCGAAGAAATCTGCCAGCTGATCCCCTCGAAAGAGCTGTAAATCGTACCACTGTGCGTAGTTTTCAGAATCCGGAGTCTTGATCAGCGTAACTTCATCGAAGTTCTTATAGTGGCTCCGCCAGCGTTGGTTGAGCGCCTCGACCGTCTTGTAGCGCGGGCGGAGGAATTGCGCGATGAAATCCCTACGCGACTGCTCCGAGTAGTTGACGTAGAGGGGCTCGTTCCAGAGCCAATAGGAACGGACGCCGGGAAAGTTGCGATAGAAACCGATGTCCCGCTTGAACCCCTCGACTATCTCCTGCCGGACTAGAGGGTGCTGAATCAAGATGGGCAGGAAATTGTTCGGATCAAGGTTTGCGACCTCCGGGTGCTCTTTCCTGAGGACGTCGAAATTAGAACTTCCGATGGAGGCATTGACCAGCATACCATTGTCGTAGAAGGCCTTCAGATAGTTCGTGATTCCTAGCCGACTCTTCCCATCTTGGACAGGCGTTTCGGGACCAACGGAATTGAAGCCGAGTTCCCAGGAGTAATGCTGGTCTCCCCGCATAAACCAGAATGTGCATGGACCCCACAGGAAAGTTGGTTTCCCGTCAGCAAAGTAGTAGCCGTTGCGGATCTCCAAGCGGTCCGGTATCTCACGCACTGGCACCTTCAACTGTGCAGAGGGATCCTTCAGAATCTCTTCCATGTAGGTTTTGGATGTCTCGAAAAGCTTCTCCAGATAAGCACAGTTGTTCAATATTCTCTCGGAATCGCCAGATTTCATATCGTCACGGCAACGGGAAATGAACATCTCCTGGAGCGTCTTGAAGGCCAGGGGATAGGCCGTGTCAATTCCTTTGGCCTCTATACTCTGATATAGGCTTGATAAGGTGGATGCATTCTTTTGAAGGTTGTTGATCTTCTCCTCGATCTCGGCCTTTGTCTGTATGGAGATCGTATCGTCAAAGGTTGGTGCGTGAACGGGGATCTTCAACATCTTCCCATCACTCAGGATCAGATGGCCAGTAAATACACAGCGTGGAATCCCTATCTTCTCAGAATTGATTTTTAACTCCTTCTGGCTGAAGCCGGGAGGCAGGCGAATCCTGTCAGAAGCCAGTGCCTCATCCGACACGCCAGGATTTGACCGCAGTTCGAGCCTGCCTTCCTGCTCGGTATCGTTATGGTTGTAGAAGGAGAACAAAACGCCGATGTCCTTGTTGAAGTAGCGATTCTCCAGGGTCTGTGCATGGGTTTCAATCCCTTTGCGTCCCGCAGGCAGGTCGAACTCCAGTGTCGCGAAATGTGCAGCGCTGTAGGTCTCAACCAATCCGGCCGTCCAGCTGACAGCCCCGATAGACAATCCCTTTCCATCCTCATCACTGTCATGGACAGCGACATTGAACTTCATAGGTGCGTAGCTGATAGGAACGTAGGGTGCCAGCATCTTCCATGGAAATGCCGTCTCAAACCAAGTGATGGACTTACCACCTTCTTCCCGGCAAATGGCCTTCATGAGGATTTTAGCTTTGGCGATGTCCGCAGGCCCTTCCGGTATGAATGCGCCGTCCATCCTCTGCTCGATAAACGTCTGCTGCTCGGACGGAGTGTCGAAAGAATTGGCGATCATGCCAGCATCTATACGCTGCTGGAGGTGAGCCCATCGCAGGGAGGATTCTTCTCCTTTCTTACCGAGCGTAAAGACTGCATGAAGATCGTCCAATCCATAGCGCATTCCGACGTCGCGCCAAGTTGTGATTAGGGGGCTGTTGGCCGGGGCAAAGGCAATTTCGATCCGCCCCGGAGATGGAAGCCGGTCATCGGCGATTTCAAACGCGAGGTAAAGATAACAGTCATCCCGGCATATCCATAGAGTCGCGGAGAAATCCTCCTTTCCTCCATAAATTCCCTTGAACCATGAGGCGTGCGTATCATCCGCGAGCACCACAGAAGGCGCGACACCGCTTTTCTTCCACTCGGTAATATCGCCATCAATGCAGATGGGGCCTGTGGCCCATGGCACTTTGGCAGAGACCTCCACGACAGGGACAAAAGCCACTCCTTCCTGCGACTTGATGGCAATACTTCCGATCAGGCCTTGGCGTTCCTCCCCTGCGGCGCAGACGCATGCCGAAAACAGCACCCCCAGGCCAACCCAGAGACCAACATGAAATCTTGAAAGCAAATATTGCCCTAGTCTTTTCATAGTCCGCCGTGTGGTGATGTTATAGTGAATATCAAATTTTGATAGCCGGAGATATTTCCTCATAAATTCCCTACCTTATCGCCCCCCTGCCATTAGGAACAGGAAGGTATATGTGCATCATCCTGCAAATGCATCCATTTTGCATTCTGTGACAAGACAGGTCTAGTTTCCGCAGGACATTCGAGCTTGTAATAATATTTGTCCCCACTGATTTCCCAACTAATACTGATTATTCCAAATGGCGTAGGCACATTTCCTTTGGTCCATATTGCAACGCCTGGAGCTGGATCAATCGTAAATCGCCTGAATCCCGGTTCCAATGGCCTTATTCCAAGAAGATGGGCCAGGTAAAAATATACAGGAATAGCCGACCAACCGTGACAGAGACTTCCGGCGTTGTTGAAATCACTACTGCCTTTGAGCGTCTCCCAGAAACTTGTCGCTCCACATGAAAGCATATGGCCCCAGTCTTTAGAAATGGAGTTGAAAACCCATTTGCCATAATTCGGCTTGTCGGTAAGAAGCGCTTCAAACTTGTATATCGACTGGCTGAGAGTCGTCCTTACCAATCCGTTGTCATTGCTGGCAAGAAGCGCCCTCAGTTCCGGCATGCGGTCATCCGGACATGCGCGTGCAAGTATTGCCAGGGACTGCGTCAGTTCAGAAAAATGTTTGATCGCACCGTCACCTACATATGTGCGATAGGAGTTCCTGGAAGAATCCCAGAACATGGAATGGAAATGTTTCCGGATCTTTTCCGCATGGCATGTCCAGCTTTCAGCCTGTCCGGAGTTCCCGCATTCCCTGGCGAGAGACGCTGAAACGTCCAGCGCCATGCAGAACAGAAGGTTGAGCGGAGCATCAAAGCGGATCGTGCCATTTTCCAATCTTCCTCCACCATCCAAGCCATCGGCCCAATCATAGAACTGCCAGTATTTTTTCCCGGTCGGACAAGGTAGCATATCATTCTCAAGACGTTTCAGATTCGCATCGAGCATGTTTCTGATGATCGGCATCATTCCCGCGATGAAATTCCTGTCCCCGCTGAAAAGCCAGTGGTCGCCTAACGCCAGTATCCAAGCCAGGCTGAACGAAGGAATCGTATGATCTATTTCCGCCGGAGCGCACATTTCCAAATAGCCATCGTCCTTCTGCCCCTCGGTGAACAAGGCGAATGATGCCGCCGGGAACGCATATTCGCCGAAGGCATAGTATCCGGAAAGAGCCTGGTTCCGGGAGTCATTGGCGTATAGCCCCTGCTCCCGCCATGGGCAGTCCTCATAGTGTTCGTGCATGCACAATCTCAAAGTCCTGACAGATGTGCGATAAATATTTTCACGCAGCGAATCCGGCGACATGAAAGTTCCCTTTTCCTGCAACGGAAAATCGACAATGTCCATTCCGGCATAATACAATGTAAAATGCCTACGCACATTGGTAACATGCAATTGCAGGAAGCGTCCCGCAAGCCGAAGGAAGTAATGGGTAAAGACCTGATGTCCTTCCTTACAGGTATAGCGGTGTGCAAAGTTCCTTCCACCAACACATGAGCGAACTCTCAGATCGTCCAAATGCTCACCATTTGCAATATCAATCACAGTACCATCGTCGGCATCCATATCTATCTCAAGAAAACCAACCTCCTCACGGTCAAGATCAATGACGAAGTACACCCCGCCATCCATAAGCTTGTCCATTTCCACTTTGATGCCGTCGTCCGAAGGCAAGGCCAGGCTATATCCGTCTTTGAATATCTCGCGGCAATTGCGCGATGAGAGAAAATCTGTCTGCATCAGTCTGGCTGGAATCTCCTCTTTGGATTTACGTTCCGCGATCAGGCCTTGAGCATGTATAATGGCGGACACCCTGCCCTTGATTTGAATCTTTGGAATGGGACGAGGGGAGAAACTGCCCGTATCAGCGAGGGGGACAAGATCCTGTGCCTGGATGTAATTCCAGTCTCCTCCATCCCGTCTTGCATCATATTCAAAAGTAAAGCCAAGCTGTCCTGTTACACGTGAGATTGGGCCATTGCGATATCCAGTGGCACGACGCCAGCTTGTTTCAGTTCCGCTGGAGATCTCCGTCCTCCCCAAACACAAGGCATATGCCAGACCAGGCCTGCCCTTAACGTACTGGAATGAATTATCACCCTGGTAGTAGACCATGAATACAAGACTGTTATTGCCGGTCAAAAGCCGAGATCCGACTTGCAGGCAATCATATTTCCTATTCTGTGGATAGTCATGGTACTGCCCGCAATCCACGAAAACACCGTTGAGCCATACGGCATAATTAGAATCTGCGCAGACCAGCAGGTCCGCATCCTTGACAGTCATAGAAACATTGAAATCGTGGCGGAACTCGACATATTGATTGGGTCCGCTGCCACATTCGGAAGGCCAGATCCAGGCTGCGCTTGTCTTTTCAAGAACAGTACTCATTTTGAATATCCCTGCCATTATATTTGTTTTCCGTTCTCATTCGACCCTCCTGCATTTACAGCAGGAGCAGCTCAACTCTCGATTCTTATCTTCGGCATTGTGTCGAATCCGAAGGGAACTAACGCGTATTCGTCCACGAAGCATGATCGTACACCCCTACGTTTCCGGTACCAATCCAGCTCGAGCTTACTTATCTGCTCGTTCCATTGGCCGGAGAAGTCACGAAGCCACGTGTTACCGGACTCGCCAATCCTCCTGTGGTGCGGCCCTAGAAGGTTGCGGAGGGTTCCGACGAGTTCGATTCCGATCTTGTTTTCCCCTTCCTTCACATGGGTTGTAATGTCAAGTTTACGAGGTGTCCAAACTACATTCCCAGCTGCCCTTCCGTTGACCTTTACATCAGCCAAAGCTGCTTCAAGGGATGGAAACTCAAGGATGACGCGATTGCCGTTTCTGATCTTTGGCAGTTGTACGCTCGAAGAAAGAGCCGCTTTTCCTGCAAAGAACGGGAACCCCTCCTCGACGAGTCGTCCCAGGCTCTCAGCCTTAGACGATTCAATCTTGAAATCACGTCCCACCCATATTGTCCTATGTGCTTCACCCCAGCTTTTCAACTCCGCCGCAATGACGGTAGGATTGTCAAGCCTGCCCCGAATAGTTGCGAAAGCAGGACTTTTCGAACATGAGACTCCGAAGTCCCCTATCAGATAAGTAGTCTCAAGCTCCACTCCTGTAATGTTGGCAAAAAGTACCGCTAATCCAAACTTCGGCTTGCGTATTGGAGTGAAAAGGCGCTCAAGCTCTATGATGTTCATGCCCTTCCTGACAAGACCGGAGATGTCCACAGGTAGCCAGGAGGGATCGACAAAGAACGGAAGCCCGGCGTATCTAACAGATTGTCCATTGACCCGTATATTCCACTCAGGGGCTTGTTCGACAACGAGCTTAAGGCTCTTTGGAACAACCCCGCATTCAAAGCGTTGCTCGAGTATCAACGTCCCCTCATACTCCTCGTTATTGAGAATCTCCTGCACCGCTATGATCGGTAGCCTGTCGCTCCATTTTCCCTTTCCCTTGCGATATCGGCAGAAGTCCAGCGACATGGCATTGGGACCTAGCAGCTTGAGCTTGAACGGCATGTCAAGTCTAAATGTTTCAGCCTTCCGTCCATCAAGAGTTTTTAATTCGGAATTATCTGATCTCTTAGTTCCATGCCTGAAAATTATCAGACGGGATTCCTGCGGCTCAAATGACAGGTCGACAAATGTGGATCTACCCTCGGTCCTGGATACAAGCTCGGTAACCTTTCCGGTGGCGGTATCCCACGATTCGACCTTGCCGTACCCACCACGGATCTTGAGCAAGATATCTGCAGGCTCTAATCTATGGATGTTGACCATGAACAGTATTTTATCGCGTCCGGCCTGCTGGCCGTGCATCCACACCATATCCGCAGCTCCTCGTCCACCAGAGAGCACTTCGACGTCAGAAGGATCTGCTGCATCAAGGACTTTCCTGAGCGACACAGGACTGTTGGAAATCCTATGTATCATGCGCTTGAAAGATTCGATGTTCTTATCCTTCCTGCCGTCAATCCGTTCAGGAAGACGTCCGCATGATAATATTTTCCCACCTGCCTTTGCGAACTTGGCGAGCAGGTCGATGGTGCTTTTCCGTAGTGTGAGCATATCCGGAAAAATCACGACACGATATGACATTTTCCCAACCACCAGGGAAGCTCCCTCATTTTTTCCGTGCATTCCAAGAATGGTCTCGTCACCGTAGTCAAATCCCCTGTGTATCCGCATGAGGTTCTCACTGACATTGACGATGGACCGCAGCATGGCTTTCATCGGTTCTGGCTCCTGCCGTCGGTCATGCGGATTTTTAATCCTGAGATTGTCATAGATGCCTTGGGCTGACTCGACCGGGTGCATGACCAGTACGTCTCCCATGAAAGTCCCCTGTCGAAGGGAGTACGAGAGTCTGGCAAAATGATCGGCTATGATCCGGTTGTCGTTCCACCACGGCTGATGGAAGGAGAGGTGTGGGACGTACATGCGTTTGCGGCGACCGCGCATGGAGTAGAAGGAGGCGTGGAGGCACCTTGTGTTGATTCCGAGAACCATCAGCCACTCACCAATCCTCTTGCGATCCTGGAACGTGAGACCCTGTGTGCTGACACCATACATCTCTGCAAGAATTTCCTCCTTGCCGAACTGGTGCGCCGCACTAGAGCACTGCTTGGGAGTGAGTATGAACGGACAGTGTCCAATAGGCCATGTCAGATGCTCAGTGAGATGATCGATACCGGGTACATGCATGTACTCATACTGTGGCATGGTGGCTCCAGTAAAGCCTATCTGGGACTGTAGCGAATCCTCCCCCATGAGATGCCCGGTGAACCGGAGCCCGTGGATGTCGCACCATTTCCTGATTTTCTTGAAATAGGATTCGACCATAAGTTCAGCAACAATTCTCCAGTAGTGGTGCCTGACCATGAAGTAGTCTCCGACCTCTTCAAATAGGGATGGAATATTCTCCTCTAGCGAGTATCCCCATTTGAGGCGGAAGACAACTGCCAATCCGGAAGTCCATGGAAGACCGGGAGGCTGAAAGTGGGGTTCATCCACCCACACGGCGTCAACCCCTTTTCCGAAGTGCTGGCTGAATGGTTTTGCGAGAGGGATGTCGTAGGAGATTTTCATATATGCGTCAATGGCTTCAGGACAGAGGTAATTGATCACTGTAGGAAGGATGCGTCGAACATAGACATGCCCACAATGACTGGAAAGGATCTCGTCTCCGGGCTCGGGATCATCTCCTTTGTTTCTTCTCAGCAGCACAGACAGGGCCAGGTCGGGAGGCAGATCTGGAACGGCACTGGGCATATGTCCTGCCTGTAGCCAGATTTTGAAAGATCGTTTCTCAGCTTCGCCAACTGCCTGGAGGGTAAGCTTGTTCCAATCATCTCCAAGGTATTTCGTCTCAAGTCCGGTGAACGTTCGTATGATAGCCGCACCGATGCCTGCGGCATCGAACTCTATGATCTGGCGAGCCATCTCCCTACGCTCAAGCTTGTCGTTGACCATCCAGAGCGTTACCCCTTTGTATTTTTTGTCCGGATGAAGAAAGTTATTTTTATTCATATTATGCATCTCTAGTCATTTTGTATCTGCCTCATCAATCCTTTTATCTAGTTCATCTAAATTGAATCTCACGCATACCACCGAGTGTTTTTCATTTCCTGAACCATACTTGATGTATGTAGTGGCAACAATCGAACCATTAGGTAGGCTGACAATTCCTGGATACCCGCAGTCACATCCGGCATGGCTGTGCAGCAGCTTGATCCTGTAATGTCCGGGCCGTCCGTTCCTGATGTCATCATATTTACCTACCCAGGCGACAAAATGTCCATAGGTTGGACTCTCCGGCGACATGTCACGGAATGCGATGACCAGTCGACCGTCTTTCGCATAAACTCCCTGGTGCCTGTCACCGGTCAGCCCCCAGCAGGTCTTCACCGGCGCACTCCATGTCTCTCCCTCGTCACTGCTGAACATCACCATGCTGTGTCCGGTGCGCGTGTTCTCACGCATGATGCAGCACAATTCACCGCCGTCCGGAGAGCAGAAGACATAAGGTTCACAGGGCATTTTTCCGGGTATGGCGACCACAACACACGGATCCGACCACGTCACCCCACCGTCGAAGGTCTCCGATTGGACCAGGACTGGAGGGGAATTGTCCAATTCGCCAGTGAGCCCGTTCGCCTGTCGGTGAAACATCCCGAGATAATTGCCGTTTTTGAGACGAACAACGCTGCTAAACGCCATAACACATGGGAAGCCCAGTGCCGGCATCTCTCTCCAGGACCTGCCTCCGTCCTCGCTCAATATGCGAGGCATTTTCGGGTGTCCGGAGAAAACCCACAGCCTCTCAGTGCCAAAGCTGTCCATCATGCGATATATACTTGGGCAGTTCCGGTGGGCTGTAAAACCTCGTGGCATTTCATTGTCAATGCGGGTCCAGGTTCTTCCAGCATCATCGCTCCTCGCCATGGGTCCGCATCCACCACCGTGTCCATAGGTCCACACACAGAACATTGTCTTGCCATCCGGCATCAGGAGCGTTGTAGGATGCCCATGGTATAGTTCTTCAGTGCCACGCGCAACAAAAACATGGCGATCTCTTTCTTTGGATATGTCAATGGCTGGCAGTTCTTCTTTCATTTGTTTTGACACCTTCATCTTTTGACGTTCATTACAATCGTCTTTCCCATGTATTTAATTTTTCTCCATTTCATATAAAAGCAATCTTGCGGTCCACGGTAAAACTTTTATTTGGTCCGGCTTCATCTCCTCGCCGGTAATCAAATCCACACAGCTCTTGACTTTAAGCAAATATTCGGGTTTAAGCACCAGATTTTCCCCGCCGTTCTCATTCGTTACAAAGGTAAGATATTGCATATTCCTATCCTTTTCCTTCCAGAATATTGTGCGATTCTCGCAAAAGGCCGATCTTATTTTTACTGGTTGAACCGAAAGGTTGTCCGCAATGACCTTTTCGAGCAGTTGAGAAACTGAGTCCTTGGCCTCCTTTGTGATACCTTTCTCCTTCGATGGCGGAATGTTCATATAATAGATCTGCCCTTTTCCAGCCTTATATTTCAAGATTGTATTCCCTCCTGCATCAAAGGGAACGGCATCTTTTTTCCCGGACTCGAAGAAAGACACGTCGCGGGACTTCCCCTCCCAGTCATGGAGAGGAAATGACTGCAGCACCACGACAGTTCCTCCCCTATTCACGAAATCCATAACCTTTGCGTAGGTGGCGTCCGAGATGTAGTCAGCCGCAGGCATCACAAGTATCTTGTACTTATCCAACCTTCCATCTGCAATACGTGTCTCTGTTGCATAGTCTATCGTGTATCCCATTTCCCTTATTACATAGCTTACTGTGTCATGGGCATTGAAATATACGCCCTGCCGAGGCATAAAATATTCCGGAAAAAGCATGACAAAAGGCGAGCGTGGAAATGCGTTAAACGCCTTAACCTCATTGATCAGACGCTGAATGTTCATTGTCTCGCGGCTGCAATAATACTGGCTGGGAATCCGGGAAATTCCCTGGCAGAAGGCATCCTTGCCATGCCATGCCCACCAGTCTCCGTCAGCCAGGCCGTGCATCACTGCAACCCACATTTCCAAGCGTATGCGCTGGCTCGGGCCGAATATATGAAATTCTGAGTTGATGAGAGGCTTCTCCGGAGAAAGGCTGCGTTGCCAGTCATAACAGTTCATGGCAAACGGATAAGTACCGGAGTCGAAGCCAAGGGCTTCGGACATGTCCTCCACCTGTTCGGTATTGATGGAGCTGATATGCCAGTTGGGATTAAGCATGTCGTTCATGAATTTCACATGCGTCGGAACCGTCTTGTCATATTTCCTGACAAGCGATTTCATCCAGCCAAAGAACTTGGTCAGCCTTTCCTGCTGATACTTCTTGAAGTCGAGAGCAGGGATCGGAGATTCGTCCTTGAATTCCGGTGCCTTCACTATCTCGTCGAAACTCTTGAATGACTCCTTCCATGCCTTGTTAAGGTTGTCAATGGTCTTGTATTTGTCCGTGAGCCATTTCCTGAAAATACCCATGTTCCGTCCGTTGTGATTGGAATATCCGGGCTCGTTTGCAATCCATATGGTGTTGATTGCAGGATGGTTTGCGATCTGCGGCATCACGATGTCATACCATTTTTCAATCAGTTCGAGAACGGCTGGATGCTCAATATCAAAAGGCATCATGAAATTAGGAGATTTATTGACCGCGTCGGGGTATTTCTCAAAGAACCATTTCGGCATGAAGTGGGGAGTGATCCCGAGATCCACCTTGATACCCAACTCCTGGCATTTGTCGAGCAGAGCAGGAATCTCAG
>CAZDNQ010000108.1:0-11345 GCA_964506605.1 uncultured Victivallis sp.
AACCCGACATACTCAAAATGAAAACATCAACAACCTTAATTATTTAAAAATGTCAACCTTTCTTGGAATTGGGCTGGGGCCGATACAGACGGGGATATTTCTGCTCGGAGCTTCGAGGGGCGGATTCGACAGGATTGTCGTAGCTGATGTAGATAAATCCCTTGTGGCGGCGCTCCGCTCCGACAAAGGACTTGTAACTATAAATGTCGCTTCAACGGATAAGGTTCTCCTGGAGAATATCCCGAATATCGAGATACTCAACCCAACAGATCCGTCCGATCTGGAGAAGCTGATCGGAATAGCTGCTGAATCCGATGAGATAGCCACCGCCCTGCCCGGAGTCAAATTTTTTGCGAATATCGCAGCCTGGCTCAGGAAGGGATTTGAAAGAGAACCTGACCGCAGGAGGTTCATCTACACAGCTGAAAACCATAACCACGCCGCAGAGCTCCTCCATGAGGCTGTAGGCGGGAACTTCCCAAATACTCATTACCTGAACACCGTGGTCGGCAAGATGAGCGGGATCGTTCCTGGAGCGGAATGCATAAAGAGGAAACTCAATCCTCTGACTCAATCGGCCGACCGCGGACATCTCGTAGAGGAATTCAACAGGATACTGATAAGCGAATGTCCGGATATTGACAGGAGATTGACCAAAGGGCTCCATGTAAAAAAAGATCTTCTGCCGTTTGAGGAGGCAAAACTTTACGGCCACAACGCCATCCATATGCTCCTTGGGCTCCATGCCTCGGAGAACAGGATCTCCTTCATGCATGAACTTGCAGACCACCCCGAGATAATTGAAATCGGAAGACTTGCTTTTATAAATGAATCAGGCCGTGCCATGTGCAGGAAATGGAAGGGCGTCGATGAGCTCTTTACAGAAAAAGGCTACAGGGATTATGCAGAAGACCTGCTCGTCAGGATGGTCAATCCTTTCCTTACCGACTCAGTTGACCGCGTATGCCGTGATCTCGAACGCAAACTAGGCTGGGATGACAGGATAGTCGGCACAATGCGTGTCGTCGTATCACAGGGTTTTCAGCCGGTTGAACTTTCCAGAGGCGCATCCATCGCCACCAGGAAACTCCTTGGCTCCGATACTGCAAAGTTCCGCGCAGGTTTCGAGAAGATTTGGCCTGGATCGTGGACCAATGAGCAGGAAGGCATCTTCAAGCTTATATTCAAACCATGAGTTTGCTTTAAGATCTCGCGTCAGATACTTGACGTGGCCTTCAACCAGGCGTCGGCCATGAGCTGATGGCCAGCAATCGTGGGATGCACTCCATCTCCCAGCCAGTATTCCGCCGGAGCCTGCTTTAGCGCGGCATTGAAGATATCCTGGTATGGTATGAAGACGGCCTTGAAATCCTTTGCCATTTTACGGACAACATCCCTCCTCTGGTTTATTTCCGGCACCCAGTCCTGGTTGACGGCGCCATGCACCAGGACAAACGGTTCACACAGGACAAGCTTTACGCCGGGGCGTACCTGCAGTGTCCATTCGAGAAGCATACGGTAGAACATTTCATAACGCGGCACCTCCACACCGTTACGGCTGCCAAACTCATGCCAGGTGTCGTTGACTCCGATCAATATGCTGATTACATCTGGATTCAAGTTGAGACAGTCGGATTTCCAACGGGCGTAAAGATCAACAATGCGATTCCCGCTGATCCCCCGGTTATAGATACTCAATCCTTCACCCGACCTGGCACACAGAAGATTGGATGCCGCCAGAAAAACGTATCCATTTCCGAGTCCTGTATTTGGCGCGTTGACATCACGCGCCCGTCCGCAATCAGTTATCGAATCTCCCTGGAACAGAATTACCTTTTTCTTCATTTGAGAATCTTCCTTATGAAATTCTGATTTAATCAAGCAGTTGAAATAAACGGGGGTAATTACTCCTTGAATCCTGGTCTAAAGCAGGTATTTAGCGGCCTGCTCGACATCCTTGTCGCCCCTGCCGCTGATGTTGATCACCACGAGCTGGCTCTTCCTCATCTTCGACACGACTTTCAGGGCACCTGCGACCGCATGCGAGCTTTCGAGCGCAGGGATTATACCTTCAAGTTCCGAGAGCAATTTGAAGGCTGCAAGCGCTTCCTTGTCGCTGACCTTGGTGTAACTGACGCGTCCCGAATCCTTGAGATAGGAATGTTCAGGGCCGACGGCAGCATAGTCGAGTCCGGCGGAAACCGAGTGTGTAAGCGCGATCTGGCCGTTCTTGTCCTGCAGGACGTAGCTCCGCGTCCCCTGCAGGATGCCAAGCCTGCCGCCTGCGAATCTCGCAGCGTGTTCGCCTATGCGGCTTCCCCTGCCCCCTGCTTCGACACCGAGCATCTTCACCTTGCTTTCAGCCAGGAATGGATGGAACAGGCCGATCGAATTGCTTCCGCCGCCGACGCAGGCGATGAGGAGATCCGGAAGACGCTTTTCCTTTTTCATGATCTGTTCCCTGACCTCCCGGCCTATGCAGCTCTGGAAATCCCTGACAATCTTCGGAAAAGGATGCGGCCCGAGAGCGGATCCTAGTATATAATGGCTGTCGCGGCTGGAGGCGACCCAGTCACGGATCGCGGCGCTTACGGCCTCCTTCAATGTCTTCTGTCCGGCGTAGACTGGTTTGACTTCGGTTCCAAGCAGCCTCATCCTGATGACGTTGAGCTCCTGGCGTTTCATGTCGACCTCGCCCATATAGACGACGCACTTGAGCCCGAATCGTGCGGCTGCGGCGGCGGTGGCAACGCCGTGCTGTCCGGCACCGGTCTCGGCTATGACCCGCTTCTTGCCCATCTTGACTGCAAGCAGTGCCTGTCCGAGGGAATTGTTGATCTTGTGCGCGCCGGTATGGCAGAGGTCCTCGCGCTTGAGGTAAATCTTCGCTCCACCGAGATGCTCGGTAAGGCGTTCTGCAAAATAAAGAGGGGTCGGCCTTCCGACATAATCCTTCATGAGATCCTTGAACCTGTTCTGGAACACCGGATCCTTCCTGCATTTCTCATAGACTTCATCGAGCTCCTTGAGAGCGGGCATGAGGGTCTCAGGCACGAACCTGCCGCCGTACTGGCCGAAATGCCCGTTGAAATCGGGCAGAGCATATTTTTTGAAATTCATCTTTTCCATGTCAAAATTAATAGTTGCCGTGATACATTAAACATCTTGAAGCTGAAATATACAATATCACGTGTCCAATTGCGAATTTCGCAGGCTGATCGGAGGCAAGTTCTTGGTTTCGCCCAATCCCATAATAGATGAGTCCCAGGATTATTTCGGGATAAAACCGAAGTACTGCCTCGTGATGATCATCATGCTTGCGATCTTCTTCAGGATGTTCAATATCTCACAGACAAGCCTGTGGACGGACGAACTTGCGACCTATTGGTCGTCTACTGCACCAACCGTCCAGGAGACAATCGACAGGGTTGCCGCGACACAGGGTCAGTCACCCCTGTATTTCCTGATCGAGCGCGCCTTCATCAAGTCGCTTCCGGAGAGCGAGTTCTCCGTCCGCCTCCTTTCCCTGATCGCATCGATCATATCGGTCTACCTGATGTTCCATCTTGGCAAGCAGATATTCGGTGACGAGAAACGTGCGCTTTTCGCGAGCCTTGTCTTCGCAATCCATGACGTTTCGATCTACTACGCCCAGGAGGCAAGGGCATATTCGCTGGGGATCATGTTCGTGCTGCTGTCGATGATCTTCTTCCTCAGGCTGTTCAACAGCAGGTCGGTGATAAACCTAATCCTCTACATGATATTCTCGATGCTTACATTCTATTCCCATTACGTTTTCGCCTCTATCCTGCTCGTACAGAACGCATGCTATCTTTATATTTTGATAAGGAAGAAGTCCGACATATGCCCTTCACCCGTGAAATGGTATTTCTCTCAGATCATGATTGCCCTGACGATACCCCTGCTATTCTTCCAGCTGTCCGGCATGTTCAGCAACAGGGTCGGATGGGACTGGCTCAAGCAGATGGACTTAGTCAATGCGCTCGGGCTCTTTGCTTCGATGTTCGACCCAAAAGTCCTGCTTATCTTCGCAGGATGCCTGATAATCTTCTCAATCATGGAAAAGCCTGACTTCAAGCAGGCCTTCAAGGGACAGATGATGCAGATGGTGTTCCTGATCACCTGGCTTCTGATGCCTTTCATATTCGTGTTCCTTGTCTCAAAGGCCCTGAACATCTCCCTGTTTGACAAGCGATACATGGTACTTAGCATGATCCCGTTCTACTTCCTTATCACCTTCGTCGCCCATATCTTCAAGTCCGACATCCTCAGGGTCGCTTTCCCGGGAGCCTATATCGTGATCTACCTGGGAATTGTGCTGATACCCAACTATGTGTCATACGGACATTTTTCCTACAGGATCCCGCACAACTGGCGCGGCGCCGTCACTTTCGTGAACAAGAATTACAGGGCCGGCGATGTCATCCTCCTCCGATCGGGGTTCGTAAATGAGAACTGGATTCCGATGACAGACGACAAGATAGTACAGGACTATGTCAAATGCCCGTTCCGCAGCTTCTACTGGAAGAAGAGGAAAGGTGTTCCGGCAAGACCTACAATCTACAGCCTCACATATACCTGGGAAAAGGACTTCTACCCCTATTACGACATGATCTTCGACAAGGCGTTGAATTATGACCGCATATGGGTTATGGGCGTAAACACTCCAAACACAAACTACCCGACTTCGAACATATCCAGGTTCTTCGAGAAGGACCATGGGATGGACAAGCTTTACGAGGCGAATTTCGCAGGAGTATATGTCTGCCTTCTATCCTCTAATCCATTGAAGTCCGATCCTCTTTCGTTCTGAGCAGAGGCTCCATTATGACACACAGCACATACGATCTTATCGTTGTCGGAGGCGGTCCGGCCGGGCTCATGGGGGCGATAGGCGCCGCAGAGGCCGGTTCAAAGGTGCTGATTCTCGAGAAGATGGATTCGCCCGGCAGGAAACTTCTCGCGACAGGCGGCGGCCGCTGCAATATCACGAACATCCTCTCCAAGGAAAAGCTCGCAGAATCATTCGGACGCCATGGCCGTTTCATCATGCCGGCGCTTGATGCACTGGATCCTGAACACCTCCGGAAGTTCTTCCAGGAACTTGGCGTCCCTACAATATGCACCGACGGCTTCCATTTCTTTCCTGAATCACAGAAGGCGTTCGATGTCCTTGATGCCCTCCTGAGAAAGGCAAGGGGGCTTGGTGTCGAGATCCGGAGCGCGTCCAAGGTGTCGGGCATCATTCTCGCTGAAGATTATGTATGCGGCGTTTCAACCGGCAACTGCGAATTCCGCAGCAGCAAGGTTCTCCTCGCTACCGGGGGCAGGAGCTATCCCCTTCTCGGATCTGACGGGAGCGGATATGCGCTTGCGAAATCCGCAGGGCATTCGATACTCGAACCTCTCCCAGCGCTCGTAGAGCTCTACTGCGCTGAGAAATGGCCTGGGCAATGCGCCGGAATCACGTTCAAGGATGTGTCGCTGAGGCTGTCGAAGAAAGATGAAACCAGAGGGGAGTTCCTGTTCACCCATTCCGGTATTTCCGGTCCTGCTGCAATGGACATCTCAGGCCGTGTCGCAGCACTCCTCATGGCAGACAACAGTATCCGGCTGTCCATGAATTTCCTTCCCGAGAGGGATAAATCTTCATGGCTGGATGAATTTGAAAGCTGGCACAGGGATTCAGGCAGGAAACAAGTTTCGAATCTGCTCTCGGCGCATCTGCCGAAGAAGCTTTCCGCAATACTGTGCGCTCTTGCCGGATGTCCGGAGGAGCTGGAATCCGCGAACTTCGCAAAACTCCAGCGTGAAAAGCTTGCATCGCTCCTGACGGAATGTCCGCTGACAATCACGGGGAGCGCCGGCTTCAGCAAGGCGATGGTCACAAAGGGCGGAGTATCGCTCAAGGAAATCGATCCACGCACGCTTGAGAGCCGGATAGTCAAAGGGCTCTTCTTCGCCGGAGAGCTCCTGGATCTCGACGGTCCATGCGGCGGCTATAATCTCCAGTGGGCCTTCTCGAGCGGATATCTTGCAGGGATACAGGCTGGCAGAGTTCCATGAACCTTCTTCAGGCCTATTTGATCTCAAGGCTGTCTATTTCCTTGAGATCATCAATCGCGTTCGCCTTGATCACATCCTTGGACAATGTATACAGGGTGTCGTCGACATAGAGTATCCTTTCTATGTCCTTCTCGCTCCCTGTGCAGTACCATGGGTCGGAATTGTTCCTGCCGTCGCGATGTGTGATCTTCCCTTTCTGGACGAAACCCCGGAAGAGATCAATACTATAGACATAAGCGCCCTGGAAGGAAAAACTGCCACATGCGGGAAAAGCACCCGCAGGAGACTCATTTTCCTCTACTTCAAAAATCTTGACAGGAAACGCAAGCAGAGCCCTGTCTTTGGAGAACAGGAGGGCCTTGTGGTTCCGCAGAAGCTCGGAGTCGGTTCCCCTGTCGCCGA
Organism: uncultured Victivallis sp.; assembly: GCA_964506605.1. Lineage (GTDB taxonomy): Bacteria > Verrucomicrobiota > Lentisphaeria > Victivallales > GWF2-50-93 > GWF2-50-93. The sequence continues at coordinate 6,490 of CAZDNQ010000108.1, forward strand.
TTTTCTCACTGAATTTCTCCACCGGATTCCGCACGTCGCTGACATCAAAAAGAGCCATCTTCATGCCCATATAGAACGCCATGCCCGACACTTCAACAGCGTCCTTGCCAAATCCAATTACATGTTTTTCATCATACGGATGAAGATAATTGCTGTATCCGGGGATCTTCAATTCACCCAGGATGCAGGGATTCGCCGGCTCCTTCAAATCCAGCACGAAGAACGGATCCACCGTCCTGAATGTCACAAGGTATCCACGCTCCCGCATGAATCTGGCTGAGTAGATCCTCTCCCCCGGGGCAATATCTTCAAGCTTTCCCGTAACATTCATTTCGCTGTCGAATATGTAGACATTATTCTTCAGGCTTCCAGCCCCAGTCCGCCAGGAATTCCCCTGGGTCGTGGCGATACGGAAAAATCCATCGTGCTCATCCATTGAAAACTGGTTGAGGACCGTTCCAGGAACTTTTCCGCAGGATGCAAATGCCAAATGGCCTCCGTCCATTCCAAACTTATAGACTTTCGTCCTTACAGTTCCATACATCGGCATACCTGCGGGTTCAGGACCGGGCCTGATACGCGACCACCGGGAGCTTGCTACGGCCACATAGAGGTTCCGGGCCGAGGCATAGATGTTCTGGCTTGATCCGAGAAAACAGGACACTCTGGCAGCCTCATCCGGATGCTCAAGGCTTAGGACGCCAATAATCAGATAGCTTGATTCGTTGAAATCAGGAAAATATCTTATCTCCGGATAATCGACTTCCCTAATATCCGGGCCCAGAAGCGAGTCGCGGTATGAAGGCACGGGCTCCTCTATCTCCTGTCCATGATAGAACCATATGCTCCTTCTGGCAATCAGATAGAGGTTCTGGCCAATCTTGCGGGATGAAACATAGGCGCCGTTCAGTTCAAACTCACGCACCAGCCTGATGTCCGACTTGTCTTCTATGTCATAAACGACGGCCTTCATCGTCTGCCTGGGGGGGAAGCGGGGCATAAACCGGACATCTGCACCATTTGTCTGGCATCTGTAGGAACTTGCGGCCCCAATGACCACAAGATGCTTCTGATCGACATACAGCTCCTGCGGAACAAAACCGCTGTCTGTGCCGGACAAGGCGCCTACGACTTGCATTTTATCGGAAGGGACAGCCTTTATTATTACAACCCTTTCCCTGTTCACCTGGTAGATAAATGTCCCGTCAGTCTTCACAATGTCGGCCTCGTCGACACCTTCAACCTGGACGTTTGTCTCAGAATAGTCAGATGGAATTTCCGAACCTCCGCCTGTGTCCGTGGCGGAAGCAATCGCAAGATTGACATCAAGACTGGTTCCCATACCTCGCGGCATAGAAGGAGGCAAGCCAGGCAGTTCCGGCTGGCCCTCGTCGGTCGAGAGCTCTTCTAGAAGACGCTTGAGGTTCTCATATGATTTTACGGAAGGAAGTTCGCCTGGCAGGACAGAGGGTTTTTCACCAGTAATCCCGCTGGCAGGGCCCGTATGGGCAGTATCCTGCCTCACGGACGCAGTGCTTCCGGCGCTTGTACTATTTGAATGGATATGGCCACTCCCCGGTGTGCCTGCGGCGGTCCTCCTGACAGTCTGCACACCTGGACACGAGGTTGAATCTGACAGGTCTGAAGTCGATTCATCAGGCAAGATGCGTTCTGTTCCAGGAGACGAGGATGGGGCATCCTCAAGAAGACCATACGAGGGTGTAATACTACTGCCTTGAACCTGTGTATGTGCAATATCGAATGGCTCTACGGAATATGACAGTCCCGGTTCGCTTCCTGCCACAGATGTCTTTTGTTCAAATGTCAGAGTGCTTGAAATGTACTGGCAAAGAGGCTGAAGGATGGCGGATGTGGAAACAGCGATCGAAAGAGTTCCCACTAGAAGTATCTTTTTCATGTTGCAAGCCTTTCCAGCCATATTCACATTCAAACCGCTAACTTATCCGGAAGCGGAGGATAAATCAAGCCTTTGAGAACATAATACAACTAATACCCATTACGCTTTACGAATTCCGTTCCCTGTATTATATTTAAGAAGATATCTTCAATAACACAGGAGGAACCGCCATGGCAAAGGATTTGAAGCAGGAACGCAAGGATAAAGTCCTGGAAGTATTGAACAAGGCGAGGTCTATGGAGCTCCACGCCATCCACCAGTATATGAACCAGCATTACAACCTGGACAACTGGGACTACGGCGAACTTGCCGCGAAGGTCAAGCTTATTGCGATTGACGAGATGCGCCATGCCGAGATGTTCGCGGACCGCATAGAGGATCTTGGCGGACAGCCTACTTCAACCATGGCTGCCGAGGTGAAGAAGGGGCAGCAGGTCGAGGAGGTGTTCCCGTTTGACGCGAAACAGGAGGACGACACTATCGAATCATATAACCAGTTCCTGCAGGTCTGCAGGGACAACGGTGACAGCATAAGCATGAAGCTGTTTGAAACCATCATCGACGAAGAGCAGATACATTTCACATACTTCGACAATGTCGACGACCATATCAAGAAACTCGGGGACAAATATCTGGCCCAGATAGCAGGCACTCCTTCAGCCACCGGTCTCAACACCCAGGGTTTTGTCGCCAGGCAGGCTGCAGGCGGCGCAGGAGCCGGAGCGTAAAGCACTTCCTGTCTTTTAAAGACAGCTTTTTTTCACCAGTAAAAAAAGAGGGGAGGGATTTCTCCCTCCCCTCTTGATATCATCTGGCTATGAGTGGAATTATGGTCCAATAGGAGTTGCTGAATCGGATGGATCCGATACAGGACTCGTCCCAATCGCATTCTTAGCCTTTACAGTAAAGGTATATGGAATGCCGTTTGTAAGGCCGGTTACGATTATTTCAGACGTGCTTGACGTCACAGTCTTGCCACCAGGGCTGGCGGTAGCTGTCCACAACGTGACCGGGCTGCCACCATCCCAGCTTGGCCCAGTTTGGATGGTTACCTGTCCGTTACCTGGAGTTAAAAGTGCAAAATTAGGTTTATCTGGCACAACCGCAGTTATCAATTTTGCAGCGCTCAGGCGCGTACCTGAGTAATCTCCGTTGCCAGTTGCCTCTACTTTGATATACTTGCCAACAGCATCGCCCCATGGCGTGTATGTTTTGTTTGTTTCGGAAGGAATATCTGTATATGTACCAGATGCAGTATCAGATATTTTCCACTGATAAGTCGCCGTTGCATCTGCACCTGAAGGTGTCAATGCGCCTGCTGTCAGGACAGACCCCGCCTTGCCCGTGCCAATTATTGCACCCATAGCCGTGATCGGCGCAACTGCCGTCGGCGGGAATGCTGCCGTCACAACTCCACCTGAATTATCAGTTGATGTTGCTCCATCAACTGAAAAGTATCCCAGGCCAATGCCAATCAATGTAAAACCTGCTTTAGGTGTAAGATTAATAGTTGCCGTATATATGGTATTCGGAGCGAACTTTCCTGCTATGAACGGCTTGTCCCATACGATCGTTCCAGTGTATGTCGTGGCGGTCAATGTCGTCTTTGGTGTTGCGCCTGTAACCGGCGGAGTGACACCGGGGATTGTCCCGGAAGCGACAGTCGCCGCAGTTTTCGGGAATACCGCAGTGACAACGACTCCTGGTCCCCCTGTATAAGCAGAATTTGTCGTAGTCGCCCCTGCAACCTTGAAGAAGTTTGCTCCGACACCGTTGAACGTGTAACCTGGCTTTGCGGAAAGGCTGATTATTGCGGTGTATGCCTTTCCGGGAGTATATGGATCGTCATTCGGATCCCATGAGGTCCCTGCAACTGTGAATTGTGCCGTATCGACAGCTACTGTCTGCGCAGCGCCTGCTACCGGAACTGTTATTCCAGGTATCGCAGCTGTCGAGATCTTTATCAGAGCCGTTTCCTGGAATACGGCCGTTACCGTACCGGAACCGGCATCATTCGTCGCTGTCGCACCGGCAACTTTAAAGAAGTCTTTTGTCACGCCGGTCAATGTAAATCCTGCCTTTGGTGTAAGGGTTATCGTCGCCGTGTAGGCTGTGCCAGGAGCAAATTTCACATCTGCCGGTGCCCACGCTATCGTCCCAGTATATTCTGTCGAAGCGGTTATTTCCGCTTTTGGGGCCGCTCCTGTTGCGGGCGGTGTCGCTCCAAGTATTGCCGACTTGCTGATTGTCGTGGCAGTCTTGGGGAATACAGCTTTTACAATTCCTGAACCTGCGAGATTTGTCGTCGTTGCTCCAGCTACTTTGAAGAAGTTGGCAGGCACACCGGCCAGCGTGTAATTTGCCTTTGGCGTAATTGTAATTGTTGCTGTATACACCTTTCCGGAAGCAAATGGGTCGTCATTTGGATCCCATGTTGTCACTGCATTATATGCGAGTGTCGAGAAAGGTGCTGTTGGTGCAGCCCCTACTGAAGGTGCTGACAATCCGGTTATTGCGGGATTTGCAATTACCGCTATAGGTGTCACTGCCGGGTCAGAAGCCGTTGACGAAGCTCCCTCTCCAATCGCATTCGTCGCCTTTACTGTGAAAGTATAGGCGGTACCATTTGTCAGGCCGGTTACCGTTATCGGGCTCGCTGTGCCTGTAGCTGAAATGCCGTCATTGGAAGTCACCGTGTACGAAGTGATAGGACTGCCGCCGTTTAAGACAGGAGCAGTGAAGGCGACAGTTGCCTGGATGTTTCCAGGGACAGCCTTCACGGCGGTCGGAGCATCCGGGACTGTCGCAGGTGTTACTGGTTTAGCAGGCAATGACGCAGGACCTGTGCCTACCTCATTTCTCGCCGTTACCGTGAAGATGTATGGCGTGCCATTTGTGAGGCCGGTCACAGTTATCGGTCTTGTGGCAGCTGTCTTCA
>CAZDNQ010000109.1:0-11333 GCA_964506605.1 uncultured Victivallis sp.
CGCCCTTACCTTCTATGAGAGGGGGAGAGGCATGATCGGCAGGGACTTCCGGGATTTCGACGCAATGATCTTCAACAGGTGCTCATGCATCCATACTATGTTCATGTCTATCCCGATCGATGTATTGTTCGTGGACAGGCAGGACAAGATCTGCGAACTCCGCAGGAACCTCTCCCCATGGATACCGATGGCGCGGGGACCCGGCGCAGTATCCGTGGTGGAACTCCCGGCCGGCACGATCGACAGGACAGGCACCGAAAAAGGTGACATCCTGGACCTGAACGCGGAACTCACGCTGGAGGCAAAGGAAGCGCTCCTGTCAAAGGAATTCGCGACAGCCGCGCATCCGGCGATACCGTTGAATTCGAATTTGAAGTAGGTACTGGCCCTGGCAGTACAAACCTATGGATGGCGGGTAAACTTCAACCGTACCATGTTTAAACCCGGATATCGAGTTTCCAGCATCGGGCATCAGGCAAAGTCTGTCTTCTTCTTCCCAAGCTCCAGAAGCTTCTTCTTCTTCTCGATATAGAGTTTGCGCTTCTCGTTTCTTGCGGCTTCGTCCTGTATTGAATCGATCTCTGCCAGAAGAGCTGAAATCTCCTTTTCGAGATGGTGCTTTTTCATGACAGACAGGCAGTCGTCAACCGCCTTTTTCCTATTGAGGTCCGTATAATTTCCAGCCTCTCCGCCCGCCAGTATCCTGCAGAGAGCGGGATTGGGTTCATTGCATATCTGGTCAAGAAGGGTTTTAACTGAATTCTCCCACTCGCCGTTCATCGTCATGGATATTACCGTATCAAGAGCGCGCCCGACCGGGGTAGCGCTTATCATCTCGGCAGGCAGCTCCTCGGAGAGGCGTCTTCCTACATCGCCATGTCCGATGCAGAGCTCAAGCAGGGCCTCTTCCGCACGTGAAAGCGCGGTATCCGGGATCTCCTGGACCTGGGCAACCTGCGTCGCCGTCCCATCCCGACCCTGCATCTGGTAGGATGGACGTTCAAGCCTGCTGTTCAGCTCTCCAAACACAATGCTCTCCGAAAGCCTCATCGCCTGGGCAAGCTCGGCGGCATATGCGGATCTGACCACGGAACTTTCAATCCTTGCAACATAGAACAGCACTTCCGATACGATCTTGTTCTTTCCAAACGGTGAATTCTGGTCGAACTCCTTCCGCGCCTTGTTCAGGACATGGTCGAAGAAGGAAATTGCGCTGTCCACGCCCGCCTTTACCGCATCCGGTCCGTTCGCCTTGAGATATTCGTCGGGATCCTTGCCGCTCGGGAAGGAAATTATCCTCACTTCAAAACCAAGGGGGAGAAGTATTTCAATCACCCTGAGAGATGCCTTCACGCCGGCCTCGTCAGCGTCAAAGCAGAGGAACGCCTTTTCGGTATAGCGCCGCAGGATCTTCCCCTGCTCCTCAGTAAAAGCCGTGCCCTGGGGTGCGACTGCATTGGTGAAACCGGCCTTATGCATTGCAATGACATCGAGCTGTCCTTCACAGAGTATCGCAGACTGCTTGTCGCGTATCGACTCGCGCGCCATGTGGAGTGCATAAAGAACGCGGCTCTTCTTGAAGATGGCTGTCTCGGGGCTGTTCACGTATTTGGCGCCCTCGCTCTCCTTCTCCACCGTCCTCGCGCTGAACCCGACCACCCTGCCCTGCTCATCCCATATCGGAAAGACAAGCCTGTTCCTGAAACGGTCGTAGATCCTGCGCGCCTCCTCGTTCCTGACAGCGATGCCCGCCTGGACAAGTTCATCCTCCGGATACCCCTTTGCATTGAGAAGCCTGAGCGCGCCATCCCAGGAATCCGGCGCCGCGCCAAGCCTGAATTTCCGCAGCGATTCCTCGTCTATGCCGCGGTTCCTGACATATTCGGCGACACGTGATGATGGCTGTTCGAAGAGAAGCTTTGAATACCAGGACGCAAGCTCCTCATGAATCTTGTAGAGCCTCTCGCGCTGGCGGCCGGTCTCGTCTGAAGATTTCCCCGTCCCCGCGCCATGCTGCCTTTCCGGGATATTGACCCCGCACTTTGAAGCGAGGATATGGGCGGCATTAGGAAAATCCACACCTTCCTTCTCCATTATGAAACGAAAGACGTCGCCGCCTTTCTGGCATCCGAAGCAGTGATAGGTCTGGCGGTCCTGGTTGACAAAGAACGAAGGAGTCTTCTCACCATGGAACGGGCAGAGCGCCTTGAAACGTCCGGCGGATCTCTTGAGGGGGATATAACCCTGTATTATGTCGACGATGTCGCAGCGGGATCTGATCTCGTTGATTATGTCATCTGGAATAAAGCGTTCCATGTCACTTCCAGTGCAATAAAAGTCCCGGCGGGATTTTTATATTTTGTATTTCTGCTTGAGGAATTCAATACGCTTCTTGAGCTTGGCGCGGACCGGCTCAAGCTCGCGGTTGCTGAGGGTGAGTTCCTGATATTTGACATAATGCTTGATGGCATATGCCGGATTGTTGAGGTAGACGTCGCAGAAGATTCCGATGTTCAGCACCACGATATGGTTTGTAGGAGCCTTCTTGTAGGCCTCGTTGAAGAAGGCGGAGGCCTTGACGTTGTCATTCTGCCTGACGTAGAGCATCGCCAGCTCATTGTACGGCTCAGGCCTGTCCTTGAACGCAGGATGCCTGGCAAGCGTGGCGTAGTATGCGGCAGCCTCCTTGAACCTTCCAAGCTTGTCGGCGCTCCTTGCCAGGAGAAGCACGACATTCGCATTCTCAGGCCTGAGCTTCTGCGCCTCCTTCAGAGGCGCGACGCAGTCGCCGATCCTGTCGCGCACGAACAATATCCTGCCTTTGGTATACTGGGCGGTGAAGTTCTTCGGGTCGAGTTCAACGGCCTTCCTCACCTCATCTATCGCATTGTCCGGCTGGCCGCACTGTTCAAGCGCAAGGGCTAGTATGGCGTGCGCGTTCGCGTCTTCGGACTTCTGCTTGACGGCCTTGAATGCAAGAGCCCTGGCCTTCTGCCAGTCGGCCTTGGGTCCGGATGCGGCATCTATGGCCCCCTGCAGGAGCTCCTCGTTCGTCTCCTTGACACCTCCCCCGCAGGACACAAGCATGCAGAGCACGGTCACGACGGCGAGAAATGCGATGTAGCTTCTCAAGTTCATTTTTGACAGCAATCCTTATGGCGACCTGATTTTCCTCTCCTCCACTTTCTCTTCCCAGGGGAGAGGATCCCAGGCACCGGAACTCATGCGCTTCTCAAGAAGGTCCAGAACCTTGTTGGCATCGGAGGAGCTCCAGGTCATCGGCGCAAGCCACGAGTCATAATCCTTCACGAACACATAGGCTGCGCATTCACTTTTATCGGCGACGATTTCAACTACGCAGTATATCTTGGTGTCCGGGAACGACCAGTCATAATATGTTATCTTCAGGTGTTTTCCGGCCTTCTCAGCCCTCCAGCTCTTCTTCGTGTCATACATCGACCATGTGTTCACGTAGAATTTCTCCAGGGCCGCGGCCGATACCTGGTCATAGGGCATCTTGATATCCCTGCTTGAGGAGCATCCAGGAAGGAATGCCATGGCAGAGAGCAGGACCAAGGATAAGATTTTGCAGACGGTTCCCATAAGCCACCTTGAACTTTTTTTACTGGAACAATTTGCTTTTAAGATAGCCTGTCTTTTGAAAATTCAAAATTCCATTATTCAAAATCAGGGCTTTATTTCATCGATGGCTCCGGCATTGCAGAGAACCATCACGAGACGATCCATGCCCAGGGCGCAGCCTGCGCTTTTCGGGATACCGGATTCCAAGGCTTCGGTGAAAGCAATATTCTCGGGATATGCCGCCTCTCCGGAATCCTTCTTGCGGCGCCGCGCCTCGTCGAACCTCCGGCCCTGCTCCTTCATGTCCGTGAGCTCGCCATACGCGTTCGCAATCTCGACCCCGCCAAGATACAGCTCCCATCTCTCCGCAAAACGAGGATCAGCTGCCTTCAACCTGGACAAAGCCGCAAACTTCGCAGGATAGTCCCTCACGAATACCGGCCGATCCTTCGGCAGGAATGGCTCAACCTCGTTGACAAGCGTCTCCTCGAAGAGATCTCCATCTACAATCTCCAGAAGGTCCTTCCCTGCGAATTTCGCAAAAGCCGATTCCAGCGTGATAGTCTCAGCCTTTCCGAAATCGATTCCGGCACCGTTGAAAACGCAGTTCCCGGAACCAAGGACTTCTTCCGCGACAGACACGAGCAGGGACCTTGTAAAGTCGATCAGTTCAAGATAGCCGGCGCCCTGCTCATACCATTCCAGCATTGTGAACTCCTCGCTGTGCAGCCTGCCTTTCTCCCCCTTCCTGAAGCACGGACCTATCTGGAATATCCTGCCGTAGCCGGATGCGAGCATGCATTTCATCTCGAGCTCCGGGGACGTCCGGAGAAACTGGGCCTCGGACGGGATGGCGTTGATGTAGGGTTCGGGGGCGGGCGCAGGGCTCCGGACAGGAGTATCCACCTCGAGGAATCCCTTTGAACAGAAGAAATGGCGAACTGCCGCGAATACCGCAGCCCTCTTCTCAAGCCGCGGTTTCAGCGAGCAGAGACGTCTTATTGTTTCAGGCTTTGCTGACACGTTCGGAATAGAGGCCGGTCCTGGTATCGATCTTGATCCGGTCGCCCTTGTTTACGAACAGCGGAACAGCAAGTTCGTATCCGTTGTCCAGCTTCGCAGGCTTCTGGACGTTTGTGGCGGTATCGCCCCTGGCGCCCGGTTCGGTGTCTGCAATTACCTTCTCCACGAAGACGGGAAGTGTCACTTCGATCGCCCTTCCGTTGAAGAAGAGGATCTTGCATTCAGCATTCTCGATGAGGAAGTATATCTGGTCGCCGAGCTTCGCCTTTTCAATCCTGATCTCCTCATATGTCTCGGAATCGCTGAAGACGAGGAAATCCCCGTCCGCATACGAATAGAACATCTCCTTTTCCTCGAGATCCGGCTTGCCGATCTTCTCAGCGACCCTGAACGTGCGGTCCATCGTGCTTCCGGTGAGCATGTTCTTCAGCTTGCAGCGGTAGAGCGCCTGCCCCTTGCCGGGCTTCACGAAATCAAATTCAGACACGGTCCATGGATCACCGTCTATCTCAACTTTAAGTCCTTTTCTCAGATCTGATGCTTCATACATGACTGGAATCTCCTGCTTTAATATTAATGGTATGGATCATTGGATGACTGGATTCATTCGCCTGGGCGAATTGCTGGATAATTGATTTTCATCAGTCAGCGGAGTAAAAGTTGCCGGTTCCTAACGACCCATGGCATCCATCCGGACATCCATCCAAATCTTCCAAAGGGTGCATAAAATAAGGCATTTGCGCAGTATTTCAAACAAAATAATAAATTTTAACACAAGACGGGGATTTATTTCAGGAGCTTCCTGTCATTCCCGGCCTGTTTCTGCTTCTCGGACAGGAGCCTGGCTATCGCGCGGTTAGTCTCCTTTATCGTGCTTTCCTCGGAATCAATAAATTCTGGGACAAGTTTCTTTCCGCCCAGGAAGTCCACGAACTTCTTCCAGCGAGGATTCTGTTTCTCCGACATTGCATCCAGTTCATCACGGAATCGCTGAAGCCGCTGTGGCGGCATCCGCCTGGCACCGATGTTGAGCCCCATGTTGAACTGCGTCCTGGCCTCGGCGAAATTTCCGAATGCAAGCAGTGTCTTTCCCAGATAATACCTGTAGAGGATATTACCAGGGGATGCATCAACCGCCTTCCTGAAGTAATGGAATGCATTCTGGAACTGCCGGCTGCGGAAGTATGTCTTGCCTTCACGGAAAGCCATGAACACCTCGGTACGGGCCAGATCCAGAAAGAGAGTGGCAAGAGTGCTGTCCTCCGGCGGCTCATTTCCGACAATTATCTCCTCGAGGGTGTCATCGGCGGGGCTGTCCATGATTGAATCCTCATCAAGGATGGTCCAGTCCACAGGTTTGTTCGGATCCTGCCCTATCCCGCTGGCCAAATCATATTTTTTCCGCTTGTCGGGATCAGACAGGACATCGAAGGCCATCACGAGGATCTTGAACTCCTCCTCCTTGACCCGTGAACCGCCATAGAGGTCAGGATGGCAGACTTTGACCTGCCTGTAATAAGCCTTCTTGATCTCCTTGAAGTCGGCGGAAAAGCCCACGCCGAGGATGTCATAATGGTTCTGATGGCCGGCCATGCTCCCTCTCCCTCAATAAAACCATCTCTGACTTCATTATAAAACAAAATCCGCGCGACTGCAATAGGGATGGAAAAGAAAAGACAAAGCTTATTTCCGCAGGCCTTCCTTCGGACCGGTGGTGGCAACCACCTCGAAGTCGGATCCTTTCAGCCTGCGGAGTTCATCAAGCCCCTTGATCCGCTGGTCTGGCGCGACCGAGATCCGCCAGTCCCCGCCGTTGTCTGCCACAAACATGCCATACGTCTTCAGCCCTTTGAGGATCGCCTTGGCATGGGGCGAGAACTTGGAAATGTCGTAATCGGCCCGGAGCCGGAAACGCTCGCCCATGCGCGGCAAGTTCTGGTCGGTCTTCCTGCTGGCAAAATGCGTGGCGGGATATACGTAGGCCCTGCGGCTGTTCTTGACTGTGAAGCGCATCGCATGCTCAACCATGCCCCTTTCAACCTCGTCGAAGCGGATCACCGCCGGAAAAATTGGAAGTCCTGCGGCATCTGCGGAGGTCCAGCCGTCGGGGCGGAGCTTGTTTGCCGACAGATCAAAGACGGCCGAGCATGAACACTCCCATCCCGGTTCAGCTTTCCGCCCCTGCCACAGCTCGTAGAGTTTCTGGTTCACCGGATCGACGACGATCACATGCCTGTCGCTGTCATCCTGCGCCTTCTGTGCGGCCTCAAGTGTCTTGCCGTCCATAGGCCAGTTTTCAACAGGCGCGTTGTCGGGAATCGGAAACGGCCCCTTGTCGGACTCGTCCGGATACATCTTGATCTTCAAATCGACCTTCTTCTGGTTCCCCGGCACGATGATAAACCCCATGTCAAGGTTGTAGGCGATATTCCTATCAGCACCGATACTCGCGATAATCTCCTTAGAATTCTTCAGCACGGGAAGTTTTGAGATATCCTCGTTCCATGGATTGTCCGGCGGAAAAACCTGGAGGGCCGCAAGAATCCTGTCAGCTTCCGGCGTGTTGAACATTATCGGCTTTGAAATGGCCGGCATAGCAGGCCTGCCGGCTGCCAGAGAAAACAATGACACCGTGCCCACCGCCATGAAGACGATCAGGAAAACGCGGAACTGACTGCAAGACGGCATCTTTCAACCTCCTTTTTCAAGGGAACCAAGTCGATGGACACGGCAGACCGATGTCCCATCATCCCGCATATGGCAGGAAATGTTACAGCCCTGCGGCAAATATACATATGTATCACATCCTTGTCAAAACCCTGCGGAGATCTACGGCCAAAAGCATCCGGACTGCTCCCGGCCTGTTTCCTTTTCAGCCTTTCGGACTATATATTAATTGGAATATGAATTTCAGGAAAGGGGCGGAAAGATGGGACTCTGGGAAGGAATAAAGCGCACATTCAACATCGGCGGAGCCAAGGTCGGGATATTCACTGCCAGCGGCTCGTTCAGCCAGGGCGGAGAAGTAAATGGCCAGGTGCTGATCAAATGCGGCGGCTACGAAATATCCGGAAATTCAATTCGCATCCTCCTGGAGGAGTTCTGGCAGGAACAAAGGGGTTCGGGGAAGAACCGCCATACGGTTACAGTCAGAGAGCCCAGGGACAGCGTAGTCTTCTCCAGGAAATTCGCGATGGAGAAGGAAACTGAATATGCATACCAGTTCACAATGAAGCTCCCCAGGAACGCACGGCTTTCCACTGGCTCGACAGGCTGGAGCCTGCTCGTAAGCCTCGATGTGCCAAACGCAATCGATCCGGAAAAGCGAATGGTCGTCAAGGTTGGCCCCGCAAAGGAGTTCCTGGCTGTGTCAAAGTCCTGCCAGGACAGCATGAACTTCAAGGAGAAGGAAAGCTCCTGGCGCTGGTCCTCGTACAACACCTGTTTCCGACTTCTGCCTCCAGAGGATCTTAAAAAGGAGTTCGACTACATCTCATTCGAGCTGGCGCAGATTGGAGACGGAGGCGTTGCCGGTTCGGTGACATTCAATCTCCAGGAGAAATTCCTGAAGGACTATTTCAAGGCAATGGTCGGAATGGACAACATCACGTACAAGCTGTCACTGGGGAGGGAGGAACTATTAAAGGCGGACGGGTCCGTGAAAAGCGACGCCATGTCGTCCAAGCTCAGGCCGTTGATCCAGAAAATCATCAACGACCGCGATCCCTACAGCAAAACCTACTGAAGAAGCGAGAATACCAGGGAGCCGTTAGTACCGCCGAAGCCGAAGCTGTTGCTCAGGGCGTTGCGTATAGTGACATCCTTCCTGCATTCATGCACGAGGTTGGCCCAGGCAAACTGCGGCTCGGGATGGTCAAGATTTATCGAAGGGGAAATGAAGCTCTTCTCCATCATTATCGTGCAGAATATCGCTTCGACCGCGCCGGTGGCGCCGATCATGTGCCCAGTCTGGGACTTGGTGCTGTTGATAGCGACCTTGGACTTCTCGCCGAAGAGCAGCCTGATAGACTCCAGTTCAAGAGAATCGCCGGTGGGAGTGCTTGTACCATGGGTATTTATGTAGTCTATGTCGTCAAGGACAAGTCCGGCCTCCCTTACCGCCATACCCATGACATCGCAGCTCGCCTGAGGATCGGGAACTACCATGTCGGTCGCATTGCTGTTCGCCGATATGCCGGTAAGCCCAAAACGCGGTTTGATCCCGCGTGCAGTGGCATGGGCTACGCTTTCAAGTATCAGTATGCCTGCACCAGATCCCATGACAAATCCGTCGCGGTCCTTGTCGAACGGACGGCTGGCTTTGGTGGGGGTGTCATTGAACTTCCTGGACATCGCCCTCATCGCATCGAAGCCGACCGCGTGCACCCAGTTGGTCTCCTCGGGACCTCCGGTAATGACCATATCATAGAGTCCCGCCTCGATGAGGCGGGCGGCAATCATAATCGAATGGGCCGAGCTGGTGCAGGCGGAGCTGATGTCGTAGCTTTCACCCCGGAGCCCGAGGACGAGGGAAAGATTTGAAACTGCGGATGATGCCATGACGCGTGGAACGATGAAAGGCGTGAGCTTCTTGACCTTGCCGGAATCGGCGACAGCCTTGGCGCCATCGTAAATGTGCTGGTATGCGCTTCCTGCACAGCCGAGTATGACGGCTATGCGCTTGCCGCGAATCTCATCATATGAAAGACGGGCCTCCTTGAGGGCCTCGCAGGTTGCCGCAACGGCCATCTTGGCATTTGCCGTCATGAAACGTGTGTTCTTGGAATTGAGCAGTTCGCACTGGGGATCTGAATCCGCAAGGCCGGCGACATGGCTTTCCAGGCCGATCTGCTTCCATTCAGGCATGGCGACCACGCCGGATTTTCCGCTTTTGAGGGCATCCTCGTTAGCCTTTAGACCATTGCCCAGAGGTGTTATCAGCCCCCTGCCTGTAATAACGACATTTTTCATTATGATCAAACCAATTTTTTGTTATGAAATAGGTTTTTAAAATAACGTTGTTGCTGGAAATTGCCACTTAAACACCGGAATATGCCTTTTTTTAATTCGTATTTATAGAAACTGAGCATATTTTTAGAGGTTGATCCTTGTCAATTTACCAAATCGGAACTGGAAGACGCAGCAAACCATGTCGATGCTTGAAGTAAGCGGATTATCGATTGACTTCCTCGTTGAAGGGAAAAGACTGCCTGCCGTATCTGAAGCATCATTCTCGGTTGAAAAAGGCGAGATACTGGCGCTTGTCGGCGAAAGCGGATGCGGCAAGAGCGTCTCCTGCATGGCGCTTGCCAGCCTCGTCCCGGAACCGCCCGGCGTCTATTCCTCAGGTTCGATCATCTTCAACCACCAGGATCGCAGATATGATGTCCTCAAGCTGGACAGGAAAGGCCTGCGCGAATTCCGCAGGCAGAGGATCTCCTATATCTTCCAGGAGCCGTCGGCTTCCCTCAATCCTGTGTTCCGGGTCGGAGACCAGATAGCGGAATCGATCCATCTCCGCGGCGATACCGAGGACGAGGACAAAGTTCGGGAGGAGGTAATTTCCGTGCTGAGACAGGTCGGAATACCTGAACCTGGACAAAAAATGATGTGCTATCCCCATGAGCTCAGCGGAGGGATGCAGCAGAGGATAATGATCGCAATGGCGCTTGCAAGCAGGCCGGACCTGCTTGTCGCAGATGAACCTACCACGGCGCTGGACGTCACAATTCAGGCCCAGATCCTCGAGCTCCTGCGCGAACTCCGCAGGGATACCGGCATGTCCATAATACTTGTGACACACAACCTGGGGATTGTTGCGGACATGGCGGACAGGGTCGTGGTCATGTATGCCGGACATGTTGTCGAGACAGCGGCAACGGACATGATCATGCGCGAGCCTCTACATCCTTATTCGAAAGCCCTTCTTTCAGCCGTACCAAAACTGCGGCGCCAGTCCGAAAGGCTTGCGACAATCCCGGGCAACGTGCCTTCGCCTGCCAACTATCCTGCGGGATGCAGGTTCTACGGACGCTGCACCCTTGCCGACAGCCTGCCTGATGAAAAGCAGGAGTTTTGCAGGACCACGGTTCCGGAAATCGCTGAAAAGAGAAAAGGACATTTCTGCAGATGCCATTACTCAAAGTAGAAAATCTAAAGACCCATTATCGCGTCCGTGGCTCCTGGTTCAGCCCGGCAAGATACCTGCGTGCGGTCGATGACGTTTCCTTCGAGCTCGAAGCCGGGGAGACACTCGGGCTTGTAGGAGAGAGCGGCTGCGGGAAAAGCACTCTTGGCCGCACCTTGATACGGCTGGAAAAACATTCCGGCGGCAGAGTCATCCTTGACGGGAAGGACATCACTGCGCTGTCCGGACAGGAGCTCAGGAGGCACAGGAGCGGATTCCAGATGATATTCCAGGATCCATATGGCTCCCTGAATCCAAGGATGACGGTATCCTCCGCACTCGACGAAGTCCTTTCCATCCACACAAAACTCGACAGGACAGGACGTTCGAGGAGAATTGTCGAACTTCTGGAGATGGTCGGGCTAAATGCCGAACAGATGCACCGTTATCCGCACCAGTTCAGCGGCGGGCAGCGGCAGAGGATCGGTATAGCGAGGGCGCTCGCCGTCGAGCCAAGGCTGATTGTTGCCGACGAGCCGGTATCCGCCCTTGACGTAAGCGTGCAGGCCCAGATCATCAACCTGCTGATTGAAATCCAGAA
>CAZDNQ010000110.1:0-11229 GCA_964506605.1 uncultured Victivallis sp.
ATTCCATGTTTCACCATTATCTTTTGACCATTTAGGACCCGTTGAAGAAGCTATGACAGTAGTAGTCTTGTTGCAGGCGACCTTATATCCCATGTCATCCACTTTGATGGAACTTGGAAGGGCGGTCCAAGTGGCTCCGTCGGTCGAAATATAGCTTGTTGAATAGGCAATGGCATACCATTTGCCAAGAGCATAACCGACACCATAGAACTTGTTTGCAGGAAAGGTCAGTGCGGTCTTTGGATCACCTGCTTTCCGGACAACATGCCATGTGGATCCGTTATCAGACGAAAGAGTTATCCATCCCTTGCCGTAAGGATCTCCTCCTGCCGCAATCAGCCCACCGTTTCCATCGGATGCCACGGCATGCAGCCCCCCCGCAACTATCAATCCCAAATTATCGGAATTCTTGGTCGCCCATGAGTTGCCATTGTCATCCGAGGTCCATATTCTCGCATTTCCTGAATCCGGCTGCTTGCAGACGGCGATGAAACGGCCTTTTGAAAAAATAACAGAATTGAACTGGGAAGTTGAACTGCCTGTTGATCTGACGGTCCAGGTTGTGGCATCAGGAGAATTCGCTACAAAGTTCTTGCAGGTCGTATTGTTGTATCCGACAATAACATAAGTGTTGTTGCCAAATGCCATCCCGAGAATGTCATAATTATTGCTGTCAGTCGGATTTTTCGCCTTCCACGCCCCAAGCGTGTCACCGCCCTGGACGGATGTTAACACGGAGAGGAAAAAGAGCACGGAAAGAAGTGAGGCAAGGCGCTGGCGGCACAAGATATTCATATTCGACCCCCTGGGGATAAATTGATTTTGGAAACCACGTGTAATACTACCACCCAAGGTGGAAAAATCCAGCAGTGTTGTACAGTTTAAAAGCAATTTAACATCCTCCATATAATGGTCTTGTCCTACATTCCTTACTTGCCCTTTTCGGCGCTTTCATTTGCATAGTCTGTATAGGTGGCCTTGATGGCATCCCAGGCCGTGCCAAGATAATCGCCCAGCGCAACGTTTTCAGCCGTGCTTTCTGCAATCTCGCCAGCTTCATTTGCGCGGTTGCCGACATGCTCAGCGTTTTCAGCAAATTTGTTCATGCCGATCTGATACATGTTGCTTATGTTTTCAGCATCGGCCAGTTTCTGTTTCATGCTTTTGGAGTAGCCTTTGTACTTGTCTTCAAATTTCCTTTTCTTCTCCAGCTCCAGCTGGCGGTATTTGGCGTTGATCTCCGCAGCGTTCGCGTTGGCATTGTCATGGCTTTCGGCAGAACCAAGCAGCCAGTATGCGGCGGATACTGCGCCCAGTATCAGAAGGAACGGATTCCTTCCGGTCGGATCAGCATAGATCATGGGGTTGTTCTTCCCGAACATGTAGAGGTTGCTGCCTGCAACAAATCCGAGCGGATCCCTGCTCAGGAAACGCGCGGTGGTGGCATCATAGAAGCGTTGCTGCATGTAGAAAAGCCCTTCCCCTTCGTCCTGGACTCCGAGGATGCCGTTGAAGGTGAATGGATTGTCGGTGACAGTATTTGCCAGATCCGATGCCACCTGCCCGTACGGCAGATAATCATATTTCGCGACAACCGTGCCCGTTCCATCGGCGATGAACCTCACGTTCGCCTGGCGGTCGCCATAGTAGTCTATCCAGTCCCCGCCGTCAGTATAGGTGGAGAGCAGAGCATTGCCAGCGTAGATGTGCCTGTCCAGAACGTTGCCGTCCGCATCGGTGGTAAACAGGAGAATGCCGGATGGCAGATAGTGGTAGTTGATTGTCTCGCCGCCGTTCACGCGCCTGGTGCGGTATCCGTCAGAATCAAACGTATTGAGGATGGTTTCTGTTTCCACCGCAGGCACAGTGATCTTCCTGACGATTTTCGTAAGCCTGTTGTCGGCGTCGTATGTGCAGGTTGTCGTTCCTGCTCCGAGATTCGTGAGGTTGCCGTCGGCATCGCTCGTACAGGCCTGGGCGCCTTTCTTGGCGAGCTCCCCGCCGGCATTATAAGCAAGAGCCATATTGGCGGGAGATGCCGCCCCCTGATAATATGCGCTACCGTCAATCTGCTCCGCCGTCACGTTCCCAACCGCGTCCAGCGTGCAGCCTCCTGTAAACAGGTTCTCACCTCCTGCCGTCACACTGTGCTTCAGCTGGGTAAGGCGTCCGGCGGCGTCATAGGTGTAATCGGACTGCGTGCCGTTCGGGCGGAGCATCTGGGTGATCTGTCCGCGGGCATTGTATGTGAGATCATAATCATCGTTGATGACACCAGTGACAGCGACCTTGGTAATTGCATTTGTAGAGCGTCTATCGCCTACAAGATCGGTGCCAGGATTGTTCTTCAGAAATGATGGAACTGGCATGCGGTTGAAATCGTCATAGGTATAGGTGACGGCAAGATTGTCAGGATATGTGATTTTCTTAAGCTGTCCTCCCGCGAACCATTCCAAATCAACCACCTTTCCGTCAGGATAAGTGATTTTAGTAATGCGGTTGCTTGTATCGTATACATAATCCGTGACTGACGTGGTTGTTCCCGAAGCGGTGGTCAGACTGTCGGTCCGTTTCGTGATGTTGCCGTTGGCATCGCGCACATAGCTGGCCTTTGTTGCCGGAGTAGTGGCTGTAGCCGGACTCTTATCGGTGAGTCGTCCATCAAAATCATATGTGTAATTCATAATGTGCTTGCGGGCGTTGGTGGTGGAGGCGATCTGCCCAGTCTTCGTCCGGGTCATGGTTTTATACTTCAGGAGCGGATCCATGACGCTCAGCAGGCGGCCATTCGCATCGTATTTATATGTCGTGGTGGAATTGTTAGGATCCCTGAAAGATACGAGGTTGCCGGTGCTGTCGTATTCACGCACGACCTTGTAGCTTCTGGCGTCGGTGAAGATTGTCGGCCGGCCCGCGCTGTCGTAGGATGTCGAGGTCGTCCTGTACAGAGGATCAATTTTCTTTATCAGACGGTTGTCCATATTATATTCCATCTGGGTGACATTGTTGAGAGGATCGAGTATTGTCACGATTGATCCTATGTCGTTTCGGGTGGCATATGTCCATTTCCCGAGTTCGTCCTGGAAGGAGGTCTGTCCAAAAGCGGAGTATCCGTTCAAGCATGAAGGTGTTCCGGCAACCGAATCGTAGGTTACAGTCTCGAGACGGTCGTTGTTGTCCCAAAAGAGGGATTTTGTCTTGCCATTTGGATCCTGGATTGAGATGCAGCGGGACGCGGCATCGTAGGCAAATGTTGTCGTGCCGGAGGCGGGGCCTGCAACTGTAGCCACCTCGCCCTTGTCATAGGTGAAATCAGTGTCATTGCCCCGTGCATCAGTAAGTTTCGTAAGCCGTCCTTGTCCGTCATAGAAGAAATAAGTGATATTGCCGAGAGGCGTTATGACACTTGTCGGCTGGTAGTTTGAATATGCATAGGTCCATGCATAACCGAAGGCGTCTTCCATCCTAGTCATGTCGTCGGTGTCGCTGTTGTAGAAATACTTCGTTATATTTCCAAGAGCGTCGGTCTTTTTGGTCATGTTGCCATGGGAATCATATTCATAAGTGAAGACACCGCCCTTTTCATCTGTTACGGTCTCCGGGAGCCTCGCTCCATTGTAGGCGATGCTGCGGACGTTCCCCAGCGGATCCTTGACTGATGTCGTCTGGCCTCCTGAACTGGAGATAATCGTCGGCTGACCAAGCGGATCCGTGCGTTTTACGGTCTTGCCGTCCTCCATGATCTCGTAATTGACCGTGCCGTATGCTCCAGGACGCATGACCGAGGCAAGAGTTTTATCGCCATTGCTGACGCCGACTCTATCCTTATAAGTGAACGTGGTGGTCTTGCCTTCTGTTGTCATAGAGGTGATAAAGCCGTTGGAGTCGTAGGCATAGGAACCTGCATACCCCTTTGCATCAGTTATACCAATGAGGTTTTTATGTGCATCATAGCTGAAGCCAACAGAGCGCCCCAGCATCGACATTCCGGTACAGAGTCCGGTGGCGGAGTCAGGGTTATACGTGAAATTGATGGTCCTGAGGGAAGAATCCGTTATAGATTTGACAGCGCCGCTGGTTGTATCGATGTCAAAAGTCGTCGTGTTTCCGAACTGGTCTGAGATGCTGGAGAGATGGAACTGGGTGCCTCCCGAGTTGCTGTCAGTTACAGCATATGTGTATTTCAAATGGGAAGCCTTCAAAGTAAGCACGAAACTAGGAACCGCATATTTGTAGACAAGCTTGTCATAGATGCCGACAGGAGATTTCAGGACAAGCTCCGCGTCCGGCCCCGAGTATGTGCCAAGATCCTCGCCATTGGGAGTGGTGAATGTAATATTTCTACCACCGCCGTTGACCAGCTGGGCATACGTGCCTGAGCGTGCAATCACCGACTCGTAGCGGAACCGCCAGTTCTTGCCGAACGGCCCGATGTTTGTCGCATCGTCCGCGCAGGGCTGTGAAATGTAGGTCAGCTTCAGGTCGATCGGCGCGCCCAGCGCCTTCATGTAGAACAGCGTGCCTTCCAGGACAAGGTTCAGGGAGGCTGTATTGACACGGTACTGCGGAAGTCCGATATGGTTCGGAGGTGTGTCCTGGGCGTCAAACATGGTGTTCGGATAATCCGTACTGCCGCCGGTCCTGGCTTTGAGCCATTGCGAAGAAACTGCAAGTGTTTCCGACAGTCCGCCGCACCAGAATGATTTGTTCCCGTAGCAGAGGGCGTTTGTCTCATCCGCCGTCGGCAGTGTCCGCCTCTCCCATGTCCGGCCGTCCTCGGATGTCCAGACATCCCCGGCGCGGCGTGTCGCAAGGACGAACATGCCATCTGCATAGACTACACTTGAACTCCAGCTGGCCAGGGAGGCTACTCCTTCAAAACCTGGTGCCGGCGCAGCATCATACCAGTTGGCTCCACCGTCATTTGACCATTTGGGGCCTGACAACGAAGCCGCAACAATCGTCGACTTGTCCGAAGCAAACTTATAACCGGGCAGATCATCGCTCTGCGTATAGAACTGCGAAGAATCAGCTATAGGATCAGTCCAGGTCGTACAATCAGCTCCATTTGATATGTAGACTCCGTTCGACCCGAGCGCATACCAGCCGCCGAGCGCATATCCGATGCCGAATAATTTTGTAGCGATCGTCTTATAGGTTGCCCCATCACGCACAACCTTCCAGGTATTTCCATTGTCTATGGAATAAGTTATCCATCCCTTCCAGACACCTGTGATTTCACCGACGGCGACCAGGTTTCCGTTGCCGTCGCCCGCAATTCCGTTCAAGCTGCCGTCCACAGTCAGATCCGTACTCCTGGGCACCCAGCTGCCGCCCTTCGTATCGGACGTCCAGATCCGGGTGCTGCCGGAAGCAGGCTTAGTACATACGGCGATGAATCTGCCCTTGGAGAAAATCACCGAATTAAGATCTCAGAATCGCTCGCTACCGGACTCAGCGTCCAGTTCATACCATCAGTGGAACTTGCAGCAAAAGCCTTGGTTGCAGCAAGATCCTGTCCAACTATCACATAGGTGTTGTTGCCGTAGGCCATACCGTAGATCTGGTAGTTGCCGTCGGGGCTGAGACCGGGGTTTCTCGCCGTCCATGCTCCAAGAGTATCGACCGCCTGGAGTGAAGTAAATACTGTGAACATAACGAGGACTGACAAGAATCCAGCCAGGCATATACGCAATGAATTACGCATTTTCCCCTCCTAGGTAAAATCACCTTGCGGACAACGATGACTATTGTATCCTAAAAGAAGGCAAATGTCTAGTTTTTTCCTAAACAATAATCTGCCCGTAAAAGAATCGACCGCCACGGAATTATTTTTCGTTCATAAAGTAGTCGGAGATCACGCCCATGAAGGGATTGTACTTGACGGCGTAATGGCTGAGGTTCTTTATCTGGAAGGACTTGGAGATCTTTTTGTCCTCGTCGAGAATGCCTGGGGAAGCCTTCTTCCATTCCTTCTCGTCCATGGCAAGAAGTTTGTCCACCTTCTCCTTGTAGAACGGAGAGGTCTCGAGACCGGCGCAGGCGTTTACGAACCACGGCATGATGCGCCCGATCTTCGACAGCAGGAGGTTCTGTCCGGGGCCGAAGTCGAGGCATGACTCGTCGGTGAAGTTCACAAGCTCCTTCATCTTCCTGTAGTCGATGTAATTCCCTTTGACCGCCAGGTCATGAGCCTCCGTCCCAGGATAAGGGAAGAAATATGTCCAGCGGAACCTGCCGGGCTTCGCCTTCCCGAGAAGGTGGATAGTGTCCATCAGATCCTTCTCCTCCTCAAACGGAATACCTACCATGATGAACACCGAGCTGTGCATGCCATGCCTTTCAACGAGGTTTACGGACTCGATTATCTTCTGGTTGCTCATATGGCGGTTCATGACGCTTGCGCGTATCTTCTCGCTGCCGCTCTCGATGCCGAATTTCACGATCCGGCAGTTGGCATCCTTCAAGGCCCTGGCCCTTTCCTCGTCGAAGAACCCGAAATGCGCGTTCACAACGAATGGAAGATCCGAGACCTTCCTGTATTCCTTGCAGAATTCGACGACATAGTCCTTGTCGAAGGTGAAAAGGTCGTCGTCGAAGATGTACATCGAGATGTTCCTGTAGTTCTTCTGGAGATAGACGATCTCGTCGATGACCTGTCCAATCGGGAAATGCCTGATGTACTTGAGTTCCTTGAAGCTGCACTTAAGGTCAGAACGGTATTTCTTGACCATCAGATGGTTGAAGCAGTATGTGCAGGAGAACGGACAGCCCCTCGACGCCATGAGCCCGACCCAGCCGCGCTTGCCGTCGATAATCTTCTGGAAGTCGAAGGATTCGTAGTCCTTGAACGGCAGCTTGTCGAGTTCCGGAAGCGGACGGACAGGATTGACAATCACCTTCCCGTCCTTCAGATACCCGAGGTTGGCGACGCCTTCAACAGGTTTTCCGGCGGCAAGCTTATCCGCGAATTCCGCAAAGGCCTCTTCGCATTCCCCTATGAAAATGTAATTGAAAAATCCTGACCTGAGAATTTCATCCGGCGCGACTGTCGCGTGGATTCCGCCGCAGACGATCGGGGCCCTGCTCCCCTCCCTCGCCCACTTTGCGAGTTTCGCGGAATATTCCCACTGGTTGGTGACGACGGAAAAACCGATGATGTCAGGTGCGGACCTCCTGACCGAAGCGACAAAATCCTTTTCCTCCGGAAGCGGAGCTATGTCCTCGCACATCTGCCAGATCTCGACAGCATGTCCGGCCTTCCTGAGCACGGCGGAAATGTGGGACAGCCCGTAATTGAAACCGAGCTGGGATCCGGCATTGGGATATATGAAGAGTATTTTCAATTTCTAATGTAACACAGGCATCCTGCCTGTGGATTCCTTATTTTTACTAGGCACAGGCAAGGTGCCTGTACTGCAATTTTAAGACACGCTAAAGCTGTGAACTCCAACATTCGTCAATAAACAGCCTTGTTCGATATCCATTATCCAAAACTCTCTCTTCTCGCCGACACTCCGTTTCACCGGTTCTCCGGTTCGATCCTTCACGTCCTCGCATCTATCACACGGGCGATGATGTCCTCGGTGTCGAACGAGCGCGGATAGGACAATGTATCAACATGTATGATCTCGCTCTTTTCCGGACCGCATGCGTTCCAGCGCCTGATGAAGCGTGGATTGTTGCTTCCGGCGAACACGGTGAACGTCGTTATGCCCAGTGATGCGGCGATATGCTGGCAAGCTGAATCATATCCGATGAACTCGTCGCTGCCCGCGATGAGCGAAGCCATCTCGCCGATTCCGGACCTAACCCCTATAAGACCGCCCGAGATTTCAGCGCCGGAAAACTCGCCGAATTTGATGTCCCTTGTACTTATTTTTTTCTTTTTGGCGGCCTTCAATATCTTCTCCGAGCGTTCGTTCTCGTCCGGGCCGAACCCCCTGTCCAGGACAACCACGGTCTTAGGTTCTGAAAGGAGCTTTAGGACCACCTTCTCCTCGAAATCTCCGTCGACCCTCTTGCGGGAATTCCCGCCGACACCGAAATTGACGGCGATGATCCTGCGGCATCCCCTGCGCCTGAGCCTCCTGATGAAATTCTCCGACTTAAGCACGACGTCCTCATGGAGCCAGACGTTGGGATAGCAGAACTCGGATTCGGCCAGAATCTTGTCCATCCACAGGTTTGCGAGCCTCGACAGCGAGAGCTTCGGCGGGAAGCGCTGGCTTCCACGGCTGTTGAAGAAGAAATACCTGCTGTCATCCACCAGGGGAAGAACTCCGAGCTGGGAGAGCCTCGAATCCGGATCGAAGAGCAGCGCATTTTCATATCCGTTGGATGTCTCCTGCTCAACTATTTCAAGGACATTGTGCCATGAGCCGAACCGTTCGAGAAGTCCACCCCGCCTCGAATAGGCGATCGGCGCTATCCTGAGGTTTGGGTTGCCTCCGAAAATCTCGGTCAGCTTCGAATCGCCGATCAGCACGATCTCCGCGCCAGGAAACCTGTTGGCGAGCCGCTGGACGATGACGCTTGTTATTGCGACATCCGCACCGATTGTGACTCTTGACAGGACGATTATTTTTTTCGGGTTCTTTGGAAGCTTCCTGTAATTTCCGCTTTCGGCGCGGAGTTTTTCCACGCGCTTCATCATGTCGTCGAAATCAAAGAGTCCGAATTCGTGGAGGCACCTGTTGAACTCCTTGCCAGCGGGGATCTTCCTGCAGAACGATATCACCTGGCTCATGACACGGTTGTATGTCTCCGTCTGGAGATCCTCGAAATCGTCGCAGAGCCCCTCGACAACGATCCCGAAAAGCGCAGAGGAGGCGATCTTGTTCAAGTCATCGTCGTCGAACCATGTGGCCATTTCGCAGAGCGTGTCTATGTATTCCGCCTCATAGCGGTCGTTGTAGAAATAGCGGTCGAGGAAAGAGAGGGACACCTGGTTTGCGAGATGCCGGATGGCGTCCGCGTCAGGCTTGTTCTTCAATGCATTCCATTTGTTCTTGTAGAATGAAGGTTTCATAGGCGGGTAATATACCCTGTCAGGAGCAAGAGGAAAATTTTTATTTATATTTTCCCTTTAATTTGCGCCCTTCGGCGCACTTGGACTGCGGCAGCGGCCTGTCCACCGCAGCATTGGCGAAGGTGGAAGATGCTTCGGCGCGACAGGCCGCAAAGCCTCCGCTTCAGCACTCCATGTTCAGCTATCGCTGAATTTAAAAACAAAGAACATGTTTTATATTTATATCAAAAAGTTTTTAACTATGGATACAATTCGAACCTCTTGGCATCACGCACCCCCGCATGTATTCTGCCCTGACGTGAATTACATGCTCACGGCAGGAACATATGGAAAAGAGCGCCTGTTCAACACGAATGAAAAGCTGTCAGTTGTTGAAAAAACAATCATTTCCTGCCTTGAGAAGTTCGAATGGTCTCCTATAGCATGGGCGGTAATGTCAAATCATTATCATCTGATAATCCGTTCCCCTCAGAAAAACAGCGATAATCTGAAAACCATGGTAAAGGATATTCATACAAAATCCGCTATTGCGCTGAACCAAATGGATGGCCAAAAAGGGCGGAAAGTGTGGTTTGAATACTGGGACTCCTGCCTCACCTATGAAAACAGCTATTATGCACGACTCAAATATGTGATGAACAATCCAGTGCATCATGGGCTTGTTGTAAATGCAGAGGACTACCAGCACTGTTCGGCAGGATTTTTCAAATTCAACGCCGACAAGGGAATAAGAAAACGCCTGGAAACATATAGCACTGATAAACTGAAGATCCCTGATGCCTTTTAACTTGGACTGCGACAGCGAAGATGCCGCCTTTCTTCTGCGAAGCGATGCTTCGCAGGGAACAAGGCTGAATCTGCGCAAAGCCTCCGCTTCAGCACTCCATGTTCAGCTATCGCTGAAGAGGGATCACTCAATAATTACAGATGGATAAGACCTAATGCTTCTTGCAGGACCTTATCAGGCCTGATGTCGCGCATGCAGCGGTGATGTCCAAGGAGGCATGCCTTGTCATGGCACGGCGAACATTCGAGTTCCTGCCTGATGACGACCGTCCTGTCCAGGTTGGCGGCGGTGTACCGGGGATCCGTCGGCCCCATCAGCACGACGACCGGCACGTCGAAGGCGACGGCGTAATGGCGGGGGCCGGTATCATTCGTAACCAGGAGATTGCATCTTTTCACCAGAGGCTTAAGGAGGGCCAGATCGACCTTGTCGGGCGCGGTATTTATTATATCCGCCTTTGATTTTCCGATTATCGCCTTGACGATGGAGTCTTCTCCGGGGCCGGCCAGCAGGAGGATCTTGCACTTCAGCCTGTCCTGGAGGAGTTCTGCGAGTTCCGCAAAATATTCCGGGGGCCAGCATTTCGATGATCCGAATTTGGCTCCAGGGTTCAGCCCAACGACTAAATCATCCTTTGCAACACCCTTCCCCTTGAGATAGCCAGCGCCCTTCTCCTCAAGCAATTTCGACATATATAGCTTCGGCTTCATGCTTGCGGGCAGGTCCAGTCCAAGCGAGCGGCAGATCTCGATGTAATAGTCCGACATGGGCGCTGGAGTTATCCTTCCGCCTTCAGTCTTCGGACGTGGGCCGGCATTCAGCAGCAGGCTCCGGAATCCGCGTTTGTATCCAACGATCTTCTTCGCGCCGCCGAAGAACACCGGAAGGGTGGATCTCGCGGAATTGGGAAAAAGTATGGCAAGATCTGGCCTGAGTTTCCTTACGTGCCCTATGGTTTTGAAGAATCCGGAATAGCTTTTGTCGTCGGAATTGACGATCTCGTCGAACCACGGCCCGTCCTCTATGACGCCGCGCGCGTATTTCCTTATCGAAGCAGTAATATGGGCGTCCGGAAAATTCCTGCGGATGCACTCGAAGGCGGGAACCGCCATTACGACGTCACCCACCCAGTTGGGGCATCGGACGAGGATCTTCCTAATTGACGATTGACGTTTGATGTTTGATGTTTTTTCCATTGTTAAAACTAGCATGTGCATAAATTTTTGCCATGCGGAAAATTAACAATGAATACTGATGTGCAATATTTCAGTCCCTGCAGGGCTGAACAGTTCCGCAGGTGGGTTCCTGACTGAAACATCTCCTCATTGAAAAGGCGATGAGGCAGAGCCCCGATATGAAGAAGACGACGCCGGCGATGTCAAACAGGACAGGCTGGAAAGCCACTTCTCCG
>CAZDNQ010000111.1:0-11112 GCA_964506605.1 uncultured Victivallis sp.
GAATGATTTCTTGCCGAACTGCTTCAGCCTGATCCTAGGTGCGAACTTCGCAACTGCCTTATGCTCGCTGCAGACGAGCCCCTTTGTGAACTGGGCGATGAAGACCTTGAGGCCGGCGCCATAGGCGCGCAGTGCGAGACCGAGGGCGGCGGTGGTCTTGCCCTTGCCATTGCCGGTGTAAACTTGGATGTAGGCTTTGTTTCTCATAAGAACTTGTGAAGATAATCCGGAAAGACCGGAAATCAAATTTATATCTCTCGTCCGCTTCGCTCAAGGCACAGAACCGCTAAGGATGGATAAGAAGGAAGTTCCAATTTATAACAAAGACAAGCCAGTGACAGCTCTTGCGGGTTTACCCGCCTCTGGCGGCGCCGTAGGCGACCAGGGCTTGACTACGAGCTTATTCAATTTCCCGAATCTTGAATATGTTTGTAGTCAATGCCGCAAGGCATGTTCTTCCTTCCTGTCGTCTAAAGGGAGCCTCTAAAAATTCACATTTGGCGCGTTGCGGAAGATTTTTGATAGCGCAAAGAGAATTTCTGAGTTGAGGCATATCCAAAGCGATACGCCGAAAGAAGAATATTCTTCTTTGAGCTAAAAAGAACCGCAACCCCCAGGGCAACAAGTTCTTATGTGTTCTGGCTTCGTCCGGAGCTCAGTCACAGCCCGTTTCAGGGCTGCTCCTGAATTCCGTTCCTTGCCATAAGTCCATAATTTATTGTTGCGCACCATATGTCAATTTTTAGAGGTTCCCTATATTATTCCGATCCCGAGTGATTATTTTCATGGAAATCCTGTTTCCGCCCCTTGCATTTGCCATCCTATCCCCTAACTTACGTGTAGTTACACGGCAAATAGCGAAAACAAGCATTGAAAGGGTGGATATGAAAAGCAGGACATCAGGCGGATCGGCGGCGGTGAAGTCTTTTTCTGGGGAAAACCTCAACTATACGGCCTTCCCCCTTGGCGGGATAGGCGCGGGAATGGTCTGCTTCGAAGGGACCGGCAAGCTCTCCCATCTGTCCATCTGGAACAAGCCGGAGATAGCGAACGAGCCGTATACTTTCGCCGCGATACACGTCAAGGGAAAGGACACGGCAACAAGGATCATAGAGGGACCGGTGCCCCGCAGGAAGATAATGGGATGGCCGGATTCCGGGAACGGACTCGGGAACAAGACCTACGGATTCCCGCGCTTCGAGAAATGCTCGTTCAGCTCGAAATTCCCATTCGCCGAAACAAAGCTCTCCGACAAGGACATCCCTCTTGATGCTACAATCACCGCCTGGAGCCCCTTCGTGCCCGGAGATTCCGACAGTTCAAGCCTGCCAGTGGCGGCGCTTGAATATGAGCTCAGTAACCGCACAGGCAGGAAGGTCGAAGCGGTGTTCTCATTCAATTCGCTGAATTTCATGGACAGGGACAAGACCGGGGTCCGCGTAAGGAGGAACGGCAGGGGGTTCATTTTCGAGCAGAAGCCTTCCGATGAGAAGAAATGGGCTGAAGGAGCCTTCTCAGTTTCGACCGACGAAAAGGACGCCAAGGTGAACACCGTGTGGTTCAGGGGCGGATGGTTCGACAACCAGACAGTGATCTGGAAGGAGATTTCCGAGGGTTCATGCAGGACCGGCAAGGACTATCCGGAAAATGAGAAACAGTCGCCCGGCGCTTCTATCGCCGTCCCCTTCTCCCTCAAGCCCGGCCAGTCGAAGACGATCCGCATCATGCTGAGCTGGTTTGTACCTAGATCCAATATAAGGCTCGGCGGGGATCCGGAAAAGAAGGAGAACAGCTGTTCGGGTCCGGACTGCTGCTGTTCCGGCAAGGAGGACGAGTCCTTCTACAGGCCGTGGTACACTTCGAAGTTCAAGGGCATGGAGGCGGTCGCGGCGTTCTGGGGGAAGAACTACATGAAGTTGAGGGATGAGTCGGAAGCGTTCATGGAATCATTCTACGATTCAAATCTCCCTGCAGAGATAATTGATGCGGTTTCGGCGAACCTCACCATCCTCAAATCGCCCACGGTGCTCAGACAGCACGACGGACGTCTCTGGGGATGGGAAGGCTGCCATGACTCGGCGGGATGCTGCCATGGGAGCTGTACGCATGTCTGGAACTATGCGCAGGCGATCCCCCATCTGTTCCCCGATCTCGAAAGGAGCCTGCGCGAGACGGAATTCAAGGTGTCGCAGGACAGCAAGGGGCATCAGAACTTCAGGACCAATCTTCCGATCCGCGAGACCGACCACAAGTTCCACGCGGCTGCGGACGGCCAGCTGGGCGGCATAATGAAGGTCTACCGCGAATGGAGGATCTCCGGTGACACCGGCTGGCTCAAAAGCATGTGGCCTAAGGTCAAGGAAAGCCTGGAGTACTGCATCAGCACCTGGGATCCGGATGAAAAGGGTGTGCTTGTCGAACCGCACCACAACACCTATGACATTGAATTCTGGGGCCCTGACGGGCTCTGCAGCACATTCTACCTCGGTGCGCTGAAGGCTGCGATCATCGCAGGAGAGGCGCTAGGTGAAGACGTGGTTAAATACAAGCGCATCTACGAACTGGGCCGCAGCTACATCGAGAAGGAGCTCTTCAACGGCGAATATGTCTACCAGAAGATTCAATGGGAAGGGTTGCGCGCCCCAAGCCCGGTGAAGGACGCCGAAGGCAAATGGAACGTCAACTACAGCGAGGAGGCGATCGCATTGCTCAAGAAGGAAGGCCCCAAGTACCAGTACGGCACTGGATGCCTGGCTGACGGAATCCTCGGCGACTGGATCGCACGTGTCTGCGGCATAGGCCCGGTAATCGACACCGCGGTCTCCGCAAAGCATCTCAATTCCGTGTTCAAATACAATTTCCGCAAGGATCTCTCAAAGCATGTGAACCCACAGAGGCCGGGATATGCGATGGGCAAGGAGGGCGGACTTCTGCTCTGCACCTGGCCGGCAGGCGACAAGCTCACCCTCCCCTTCCCCTACAGCGACGAAGTCTGGACCGGCTTCGAATACCAGGTCTCCTCACATCTCCTGATGGAAGGCGAAATCCAAAAGGCTCTCGATATCGTCAGGGCAGCACGCAGGCGCTATGACGGGACCGCCAGGAACCAGTTCAACGAGTACGAATGCGGCCACTGGTATGCCAGGGCGATGTCGTCATATGGAATGCTCCAGGGAATAACCGGCATCCGCTACGACGCCGTTGAGAAGATCCTTTATTTCAAGCCGACGGTCAAAGGAGACTTCAAGGCCTTCTTCGCGAGCGGAAGCTCCTATGGCACGGCCGGAATCAAGAACGGAAAGGCCTTCTTCACGGCGAAACGAGGAAAGCTTGAGATCAGGAAGATAGTGATCGAATAACGAATATCGAAATCCGAATATCGAATATCGAAACAAACACGAATCTTTAAAAATTAATTATAAATTGAATTCAATTTTGAAATTGTCTCGTATTTCGAGCTTCGGATTTCGGATTTTATATTGCGGAGCAATATGATCTCATCACTCCAGCTTGCAAAGATATGCGGGGTCTCGCAGGGGACCGTGGACCGCGCCCTACACGACAGGGGCGGTATAAGTCCGCGCACCAGGAAGCTCATTCTTGACGCCGCGGAAAAGCACGGATATCTTGCGAATCCCGCAGCGAGGGAATTGATGACGGGGAGGTCATGCTGGGTGGGAGCGGTCCTGCCCTCCATGACCAGCCCCTTCTTCTCCGATCTCTTCGAGGCGATAAGGG
Source organism: uncultured Victivallis sp. (assembly GCA_964506605.1). Taxonomy (GTDB): domain Bacteria; phylum Verrucomicrobiota; class Lentisphaeria; order Victivallales; family GWF2-50-93; genus GWF2-50-93. The sequence goes on from CAZDNQ010000111.1 coordinate 3,739, forward strand.
AGAGTCTGGCGCTTGAAGGATTAAGGCTGCTCTGGACAAGCGCATCCAGCGACGGGGAAGTCATAGAAGTTCTTTCGGATTTCGCGGCCAGGCGCGCCAGGGCGGCGATCGTCGTCCCGCCTGACAGCTCCCTCGATATTCCTGCGAACATCGCAAAATCAATGCATGTATTCTGCCTGATCAATCCTATAAGTTCCAAGAACGTTTCGATATTATATCCGGACGAGGTGATGACAGGATACACCGGCGCTGAATATCTCTACAGCAAGGGGCATCGCCGGATCCTCTACATGAACTATTCCCGGAAGTCGCAGGCGAACATCGACAGGCTGAACGGCTATCTCTCCTTCATGGAAAAGAAAAATCTCAAGCCGGAAGTAATGTCGCCCTTCATACCGGAAGAGCTCATATCGGAATGCCGTTCGGGAAAAGGGCCGACCGCGATCTTCTGCCACAACGACTGGCTTGCATTGAAGGTTATCAGGACGCTGGAGGCGGCAGGGCTCCGCGTGCCAGGGGACATTTCCGTTCTTGGCGTAGACAACAGCCCTTCCTTCAATGCATTCTGCTCAAACATGTCCACGCTGGAATATCCGTATGCGCAGATCGCAAAGGCCGTGGCGGATTCGGTCTCGTCCGGCAGACGCATCAGGAAGCAGTCATTCAAGCCGTTCAAGATAATAGAAAGGGAGACCGTAGGGAAGAAAGAGTGAACATCGAACATCCAACTTCGAACTTCCAACATCGAATGAAGAAAACCTGGAACTGACGTCCCAGACAGGAATTCTTCCTTTCTGCTTGAATTCCCCCACATGACAATTGGCCTATAAGAGGTTATCTTAACAATTGGATGAAAATATTTTTCAGGGACCATGGAACTTTCCAGGAAATCAGGTGTCTATAATGGAAGAGACGGCAAAGAACGACGATCTTGAGCTGGTGAAGAGCTTCAATGCGGGCTCTGAGCAGGCTTTTGACGAACTTGTGAGGAAGTACAGCGTGCAGATGTACAATGTGGCGCACGGGCTTCTCAACAGCCGCGAGGACGCGGAGGAGGTCGTACAGGATGCTTTTGTGAAGGCTTATGGCAATCTTAAGACATTTCGCGGCGACTCGTCTTTCTCGACATGGCTCTACAGGATCGTCGTGAACCTGGCGAGGAACAAGTACCATTGGAACAGGAGGCGCGGAGCGGGCCAGCACATCAGCATGTCGGAAAAGAGGCCTTACGACAACGATGGAGGTAGGAACGAGGACATGGAGCTCGCCGACACATCAAATATTCCGACTAAGGCACTAGAGAGCAACGAGGAGGACGACAGGATTATGAAGGCCATTGATTCCCTCCCTGAGGCTCTCAAGGAGACAATAATACTCAGGCATATCAAGGACATGAGCTACGAGGAGATCGCAAAGATTACAGGAGCGAACATTGGGACGGTCAAGTCGAGGATTTCGAGGGCCAGGGAGACACTGTCCGCAAGTTTAAAAAATGAACCGGCGAAACGGAGAACCGGCGTATCGGCGAGATGAACAAGGGAACAACGAACATCGAATTTCGAAGTCCAGGAAGCAAATATGAGCATTGAGAAGAAAAACAGATCGGATGGAGCTGGTTCCGGATGTCCGGAACACGAGGTGGTGTGCGCTTATTTCGACGGTGAACTAGACATGGGGAGTCCTGAAGCGCTCCATATCAAGTCATGTCCTGAATGCCAGCTCCTGATAAAGGACTTCGCCATGATGGCGGCGGCGATTGCCAAAAGGGCTCCGGAAAAGCCTTCCGAGGATTTCGCCGATGTAATGCTGAAGAAAGTCCGGACAAAGATTGAAGCTGAGAAGAATCCCGTAATACCGTTCTATATGGTCCAGCTCATGAAAGCCGCCGCGATCTTCATTTTGATCGCCGGTATTTTCATATATACGAAGTCTTCGACGGATGTGAAGCCCCAGGTCACAGTTTCGGAACCTATACGATCTTCGCCTCCCGCAGCCATTGCTTCGGCGACTCCTGAAGCCAAAACTGCGGCAAGGACTGGAATAGTCGGCGAGGTCCAGATGAAGGATCTCAGGGAAGTCAGCACCTCGCCGGACATCAGGTTCATGGACATGATGCCACAGCAGAACGACAGCGCCAGCATGCCTGTGGCGATACCCGGCTCGGTGACACAGGTCTGGACAGTTTCAAACATGGACAAGGCCGTTTCAAAAGCCAGGGAGTGCATGGTCAGGAGCGGGATAAATGCCGACAGCTTGAGATTCGCGACCGACGCGGCCGGCATGTCGACACTCTCGGTGGACATGAACAAGAAGCAGCTTTCTTCGTTCGTGAAATATTTCTCGCAGAGCGGATTCGAGCTGCTTTCCGCCGCACAGCCACAGCCCGAGCAGAACGTTTACTATGGTTCCGCCGAAGATCCGGTAGGCTACCAGCTCAAGCTCGTCCCCAATGGCAGATAAGCCAATACCGTGCTATTCTATTGCCGATGAAGAAAATCTTATCATCCATCCTGATGCTTCTATTTCTCGGCTCGCTTTCCGGAGCTGAATCTCCGGCGGCCGCACCTTTTTCCTGGAAACATCAGCTCAATGGCAAGATTCTTCGGATTGAAGCGGAAATCGCAAAGGATTCATATCTCTACCAGGACAAGACGAAAATTTCCGTCACCGATTCCGCAGGCAATTCCGCGAAGAAAATAAAGGAGCCCGGGACTGTAACTGAAAAGGACGTCTTCGAGGAAGTGCACCAGGTCTATCCGGAAGGGACAAGCACCTGGGAATATTCCACAGAAGGGCTATCCGGGGAGATTTCCGCCGTAATCGAATTCCAGGGCTGCAGGAGGAATCCGTTCCTGTGCTACCCGCCAGACAAGATCCGGCTTCCCATTGGCGGTTCAGAGAAACAGGTGCAATTTCAGCCACCTTCCGGCACGCCGGAGCGAAAGACAGGCACGACCTGGAAGGAACTTGCCGGTCATTTCAAGGTAACGGGTTCCGAGGCCGGCTACATGGACGTGAAATCGTTCGGAGCATTCCTGGATGATTCGACAAGACAGGGGACAAGCATTAAGAGATCCCTGTTCGACGATTTAAAGGAAAAGAATATCCTGATCTCATTTCTGCTTATCCTCATCGGAGGTCTCGCATTGAACATGACTCCGTGCGTACTTCCGATGATACCTGTCAACATTGCGATCATCGGTGCGGGCGCGAATGCAGCTTCTAAATTAAACGGCTTCATCCTGGGGTTGATGTATGGCGCGGGCATAACGCTGGTCTACGGGATTCTCGGACTCGCCGCAGTGCTGACTGGATCCACATTCGGCTCTATAAATTCATCTCCGTACTTCAACTTCGCCGCCGGGCTGGTGTTCATAGCCCTCGCGCTGTCGATGTTCGACATAATTCCAATAGACTTCTCCAGATTCATGAAGCCGGGCGATACGAACCGGAAACGCAGCCTGCTGACCGCCATGTTCATGGGGGGCATATCGGCGCTGCTTGCAGGGGCTTGTGTTGCGCCCGTAGTCATCGCAGTACTTCTTTTCTCCTCGTATCTGTATTCCCAGGGGGATTTCTATGGCCTGCTTCTCCCATTCCTGCTTGGCGCTGGAATGGCGCTTCCGTGGCCGTTCGCTGGAGCCGGACTCACACTGCTGCCAAAACCCGGGGCATGGATGCTGAAGGTCAAATACGCATTTGGAATCTTCATTGCTGCAATTGCGGCCTATTACCTTTTCACCGGATACTCCATGATCAGAGGCGCGCCGGCCCCGTCCGGACCGACAGGCAATTGGAACTTATCATTGCAGGACTCTCTCAGCCAGGCTGAAAAAGAGGGAAAACCACTGCTGATCGATTTCACGGCAAGCTGGTGCAAGAACTGCGAGGCGATGGACCTGACGACATTGAAAGATCCGAAAGTAGTTGAAATGCTGGGTGCATTCGTGAAACTGAAGTTCCACGCCGAAAACCCGAATGATCCAGCGACAAAGGAGGTCTTGTCGCATTTCATGGTGCTGGGCCTGCCGACATATGTGGTGCTGAAGACAAGCACCAGTAACTAGAGACTTGAAATTTGCCTGAAAAACCAATCAGGTTATCTGAAGAGATGTCCGACCTTGCCTGGCAACCACCACTGCGGATGGAATCGATCAAGTCCGTATTTTCAATCCTAATTTCCAGTTGCAAGTATCAAGTGACGAGCTACGCCCTTCAGCTCGTCCTCTTCTCCAGAAATGCGCCTATCTGCTCCTCAAGGCCCACGTGCTTTCCCTGCGGCAGGTTGAAACGCTCGCATATCTCGCGGATGATTCTCGCGCTATGGCCGACGGTTCCGCTTATCAGGTCGGATGCGGTCCTCTGGATCTTGACTTCAATCTCCGGTATGCGGCATACATGCTGGGCGCGGCTGGACTTGCTTCCGGTTCCTGAAAGCGCGGTGTCCTCGACGGACGAGATCTTGAATCTCAGGCTGAACAGTTCGTCGGTATATCCGAGCTCATAATAATATTGCCCGAGGAAATGCACTGCGCTTGAAACCAGCTTGATGAGATCCTCGTAGCGCAGAGTGCCCTTCTCCCTCTCCAGCATGGTCACGTAATGGAAGAGCCCAGAGCTGAACGCCTGCCAGTACTGCCTCCTCTCACGGGAGAAATTACGGAACGCCACGTTGGTGAAATAGCTGTCCTCGCCCTCCTCCAGGAATATGAAGGAGGACTCAAGCGTGGTGGAGATGGAATTCTCGACCGCCTTCTGCACTTCCGACAGCGAGAACTTCTCAAGTATGAATTCAGAAGGAAAGACAGAAATCTCGCACAGGGTACCCCTTTCCGGGTCAGGAGAGAACTCGCCCCTCCTCTTGTCGAAGATCCTGAAGGAATGGATGATCTGCTCCTTGAATTCGCTTTTCGCCTCCGGCGCCAAGGTCTTCCTGCCTTCATATAGGATTCCGCGGAGCATCCTGCCGAGGAGTTCGCGCTGGTTCCTGAGCGCCCTCTGGACTATCCCGTGGATCTCCGAAGCCTTGTATGCGGGGCGGCTCGAGGCGTCGGCGGTCCTAATGTAGAATACGCCCTGCTGAAGCTCGGAATTGCAGCTTACGGCGCAGACGTGCGGGATCTCGGAGAAGCGCCTTATGACGAACACGACATACCTTTTCCCGTCTACCACCGGACGTTCCACATCGAAATCGCTAGGCGGGTCGGAGAAGCGGTTGACGCTGTTGCCGACGTCTGTAGGATCAAACGACTTGCACTGCCTGTCATTGACTCCGGCATAGACGCAGGGGCGGCCGGTCTTGTCCTCGCCGACCCCGACGACTATATATCCGCCCTTGGTGTTCGCCATCGCCATGCAGTGGCGGGCAAAGCGGGCCTTTCCAGACCTGGTGAGATTGTTCCAGTTCTGTGCGGCCTTGTAGTCGAGTTCCTCCGATTCGATGCCCCGGATAATTATAGGCTTCCAGTCGAAGGACATTCCTGTCTTCATAAGGATGGAGGAAAGCGTTTCATTGCATTTGAGAACCTGTAATTCATATCAGGCGTCAGTCTCCGGGCCGCTGCTTTGGAATCTGCGCCGAGAAAATCGGCTTGTCTTCCTTTTCCTTGAGCCCGTTGATCTCTATCTTCGGGAGTGTCGGAGGCGTGGAAAGCTCAGGATAGTCCCTTCTGTCCTCAAGCTTGAGGATCATGGTCCTGATTGTCTTCAGCTCCTCGGAAAAGACCTTGAACTTCTTTTCCATTATCCATTCCATATGGGCTTCCATGTTCTGCTCCCTCTTCTTCATCAGCTCGATGATATATCCGATTCCTGCGAGGATGAACGCATAAGCCGCGAGATTTATATAGACTTCCTCCAGGTGGCCCATAATCAGATAGCAGAGCCCTGTCCCGATGACAATCACAATCGCCATAATTGAAAAAAGCCACATAAAAACCTCTAATTTGGATTGGAAGACATTAAAATATTCTTTTTCCGCCAATTGTCAATTGAAAAATCAGTTTTGTCTCAGCCATCGCATGTCTTCCGGCAGCTCAGACCTGAGATCCAATGCCGCACCCGTGAGCGGATGACGGAATTCGAGCTGCGATGAATGGAGGGCCTGCCTGCCCATGACCAGCAGCTTCCGGTCGCCATCTGTCATCCTGTCCTCGACAAACCTCACATATATCTCCGGATCAAGACCGTATATCTTGTCGCCTACCAGGGGAAATCCCAGAGAACAGAGGGTTGCCCGTATCTGGTGCAGCCTGCCCGTAACAAGTTCCGCCTCAACTATACTCAGCCTGCCGTCGGAGAAAACTGGCCTGAGGAATGTCTCGGCATATTCCGCATTGTCAGCGTCCGGCGGCATGACAGCGCTGAAGAGCCGTTTCTTCCGCACAATTGCAGACCTGTCCGGGCCCAGGTATCCTTTCGCATGGCGGACTGCATTGAAATCCCCGTGGACATACGCGATATATTTCTTGCGGATTTCATACTCCGGGGCAGACAGGATGGAGGCTGTTTCCGGATTCCTGGCGGCTAGGACGAGTCCGGAGGTCTCCCTGTCAATCCTGTTTATGAAATAGATTTTTCCGAACTGCTCCGTCATCAGCCGCCAGAGGGTGTTCCTGAAGAATATTCCTGCGGGATGGCACGGGAGGTTTCCCGGCTTGGAAACCACAACGATGTTTTCGTCGGAAAACACGGTTTCAAACCTGGCGTCGACCTCAGGCTCCTCGATTCCGGCAGTGTCATATTCGATCCTGTCCCCATGGTTGAGCTTCCGTGACGGGCGGGCGGTTCTGTCATTGATCCTGATCTTCCCGTCAGAAATTATCTTCTGCCATTCGGTCCTGGAATGGTAGGTGAACCTTCCGGCGAGGAAGAGATCGAGACGCATGCCTTCATCAGCAACCTCCACGGAGACGTACGCCCTGCGGGACATCAGGCTGGATTTTTCTTCCATAGATGGCGAGCTTCAATCCTGTATGCTGGCTTTTGAATATTTTATGGGGAACAGATCGCAGTCAATCACGTATGGCTCCTCGTACTTGTAGCTGTCGGATGAAAGATCGAACGTCTTCCTGTATTCCCTGGGATATATCCCCCCCAGTCCAAGGAAGGTATGGGATACATTGCTATGGGAGACAGTATTTGCGCTGTGCTTCCTCACATTGCGCATCTCGGGATTCTTCTCAACGAAGGCGTCGTTGAAGAACATCACCGAAGGCAGTTCCAGCTCGAAGCATGTGAATCCCGCGCAGCCATGCCCGAAATTGCCATCCCCGAAATCGTTGAGGTTCTCGCCATGGTCCGGCATATACCACACCACGAGGGGCTCCGGGCTTTTCATCACAAGCTCCGCGACTTTCTTCAGGAAGAAATCAG
>CAZDNQ010000112.1:0-11110 GCA_964506605.1 uncultured Victivallis sp.
GCACCTCGGGAGCCAGCTCATATCCGAACGCTTCTATGTTGACATTCCTGTAGATCATGTTTTTTTCCATCCGGAAAAAATAATATTCGCAATATGCCTCCAGTTGCGATGCTGGAAGTCCGACCGTGTCCGCCATAGCGCTTGGGCGGCGGCGGACGTTGGATGTTCGATGTTCATGTATTTCCCCTAAGTTCCTTCCTAAGTATCTCAAGCGCCTTCGCCTCGGTAAAGACTCCGGCAGGCTTTCCCTTCCTGAAGACGACGGCCTTCCCCTTTTTTCCTCCGGCGATCCCGATGTCGGCGTCGCGCGCCTCGCCTGGCCCGTTCACCGCGCAGCCCATCACGGCAATTTTTCGCAGGCGGATCTTCTTCCCTGACTTCCTGATCCTTTCGATCTCCGACTCGATTTTTCCTGCGAGTCCGATAAGATTGATCTCAGTCCTGCCGCAGGTCGGGCACGAAACTATTTCCGGACAAGCCCTCCTTGCACCCGCGCTTTCCAATATCATAATGCCTGTTTTCACCTCTTCAACAGGATCTGCAGTAAGGCTGACCCTGATCGTGTCGCCGATTCCGTCCAGCAGAAGCGCTCCGATGCCGACAGCCGACTTCACCGTTCCGCGTGCCAGCGTGCCCGCCTCGGTGATGCCCAGATGCAGCGGATAGTCCGACTCCTCCGAGAATTTCCTGTATGCCATGACGGTGGCGGGCACATCCGAAGCCTTTAGCGAAACTTTTATTTTTCTGAATCCGTATTTCTCGAGGATGCGGCATTCCTCCAGGGCGCTTTTCACTAGCGCGTCCGACAGCGCCTCATCGAGCCGCGGCATTCCGGGTTTGAACTTCATCATGAACTCCCGTGGCAGGCTCCCTGAATTAGCGCCCACGCGGATCGGAATGTCCTTTTCACCTGCGGCTTCCGCGACAGCCCTGACTTTCTTCTCATCTCCGATGTTGCCGGGATTGATCCTTATGGCATGCACGCCGGCTTCTATCGCCATCAGCGCAAGCCTGTAGTCGAAATGGATGTCGGCTACGACCGGTATCGGACTTCCATTGATGATCTCTGGCAGTTTGCCAGCTGCAATACTATCCGGTACCGCAACCCTGATGATGTCGCAGCCGGCCTTGGCAAGCTCCCGTATCTGGCGGAGGGTGCCACGCGCATCGCGCGTGTCGGTGTTGGCCATGGACTGCACAGTGACAGGCGACCCGCCGCCTACCGGCACTTGCCCTATGTATATTTTTTTTGTCCTTGAACGGATTTTCATTGTGCCGATAAAATACACTCAAAACAAAATTTTTCATAAAAAAACACTTTATATATTGTGTTATTGGTTTCTGAAGGCTAGATTTGATGAAATTTTACAAAATCGAACTCAATTTGGAGGAATATCAGATGAAAAAGACCCTGGCACTGGCAGGCTCGGTGCTTGCTCTCGGACTTCTCGTCGGCTGCGAAGACAAACAGGCTGAACTGCAGCAGAACCAGAGAATGGATACCATCAGCTCTGAACTCAACAAGCTCAGGAACGACGTCGAATCCCTCCAGGCCGACAACATGCAGCTCAAGTCCAAGATCAACCTCGTCACCGACTGGTTGAGGAAGAAGGTAGAGGAAGAAAAGACGAAGGCCGCTGCAAAGGCCGCTGCTGACACCAAGACTGCTCCTAAGACCGATGTCAAGACAGATGCAAAGACCGGCGCAAAGCCCGTAACTGGTGCAAAGACAGCCGATCCCAAGAAGAAGATGTTCCCGTAATCGGACAGCTGGTCAAAGAATTCAAAGGGCGATGGAATTTTCCATCGCCCTTTTTTTATTTACTGATTACTGGTCACTGATTACTGATCGCTCACGGAATCTTTGTCGTGCGCAGCATCTTGTTGGTGAATGAACCAGGGTTAAGGGATTCCGCATGCCAGTCAGCAAAAAGGCAGTTTGTCTTCAATGCTCCGGCCGTACCGCTCACTCCCGCCTCGCGCCACCTTATCTGCTGCTTGCCAAGAGGATCAAGCCCGTCTGTGTTTACTCCGACCGTGACGGGATCGTTCAATGTCAGGCTGGAGGAGTTATATGTCGTCCCCCATACGGCTCCGCTGTCAATCGCCTTGGCCATCGGCTCGGCGCTCCAGTTGCTTGTCGAGCGGTATTGGACGCCGTCCATCAGCACGACGACTTCGCCGAACCTCCCGATCTGCTGGTAGGAGATCGTATCCACTCCGACTGCGAGGTCGGCCGCCCGGATTTCACGCATGACCGCGGGATTGCAGCTGTAGTGGTTGCCGCCCGACACCTGCTTCGTCGCATTCGGGCACATTTCGATCTCCGGCTTGTTCACATATTCGTCGATGACGCATTTCCGGTATTCCGTCTGGTAGTTTCCTGCGACGTCCCAAGCCCTGGGGAGGCGCCCGTTGTTGTCGGACAAGTAAAGCTCAAACGCAGTCCCCATCTGCTTGAGGTTGCTTATGCAGAGGATGCTTTTCGCCATGAATTTTGCGTTTCTCAGGGCAGGGAGCAGGAGCGCGGCCAGGATTGCGATGATCGCAATTACGACCAACAGTTCGATCAAAGTAAACTTTGATCGAACTTGCCTTCGCCCTGCGCTGAAGCTTGTGGCTACGGCTGGCGCGGCGAGTAATTCAATCAACGTGAACTCATTCCCTGCTTTTGATTTTCGATTTTTTATTTCAGTCTTCATTGATCATAATATGACATGTTAATCAGATGATGCCAAAAGTTTGCTTTTTTTGTTTAGCCTTACCGCCTATTCTTCAAATTTTATAAGTCCAAACCTGCTGGCGTCATATGCATTGAGCCCTTTGGAATCCTGCCAGAACAGCTGGCTCTGGAGCGCCTTGCTGTCGTCCACATCGGAATCGTCCAGCCCGATGTCGAAGCCGATCACGGTGCCGGGCTGCGGCTTAAATCCCTTGAAGCGGTCGAGGCCAACGACGATTCTGACCTCATAACCGCCAGGCACGGTCCTGCCGGTCACTGAAATTCCATCCTGCTGCGACAAGTCGATCTTCTTCCCGGAGCGGTCGCCCACAGGGACGACGGCAACATCGTCAATGTCCAGAGTCCCGGACTTCACGTTCCACATCCCGGCCTGCAGCCTGAATTTTACGGCGTTATCGGGAATCTCGTATTCCATCGAATACTCCTTCCACTCCTTGCTGCTTCCCTTGAAGGAGATCATCTCCGGATTTCCTCCGGCATGTGCGCCGGACTTGTCCTTGAAATCGATCGCAAGCCGTCCTGTATGCCAGCTCTTTTCACCGGGAACAATGTTTTCATAGCGGGCACGGCATGAGACCTTTATCCTGCCCCAGTTCGGATTCAGATCGATATCCTGCTGTATGATCGAGCTGCCCTCTATCCTGGCGTAATTGCTCACTGCCTCCTGCACCTCCTTCGCCTTTGCGTCCTTCGGCACGAACCATTCGGTGATGCCTTTCTTGAAGTTGCCGTTCCTGACAAGCGCCTTTTCGCCGCCAAGCGGCAGGCTCTCCCATGAATCAGCCACCGGCGCGGCGGTTCTCAGATGCAGTACGCCATCTGCATATTTTGATGTATGGAAGCCTGCTTCTTCCCCGCGGCAGTCCAGGAAAAGCTCAACTCCGTCCGCGCATTGGATCCCGCGCCCGCTCCTGACCACCTTGTTGTCAGACACCTTTATAAGGAAGATGAGATTCTTCTCGTTCCATCCGACGGATGCCGTCCCAGACAAGTCGCCCTTGCCCTGCCACGTCTTGCCACTGGCCTCGTCCCAGACATTCGTATTCCGCTGCTGCGCTGAATCGATCGCGATGTTTTGAACCTCAGGAAACTTTCCGTCAGTACATTTCTTCGCCGATGCCATGCGCGTCACCTTCAACTGGATCGCCTGTTCCAGAGGGACACCGAGCAGATCTGATTTCAACACGTAGGCAAGCTGGTCAGTCCCTCCTGCCGCTTTCTGTGGGACATCCACGGACTTCTTCTCGCCAGGCCCGACCTGGAACTGCTGGTTGTCCATCCCCGGACCCTGCACTGTGAACGATGCAGGCGACCTGAGGGGATTTGTGATTGCGATATTCGCAATGAACTTCTCGCCCTCGCGGAAATCGCTCTTCGGCTTCCCATCCTGGAGCGATGCAACCTGGAATATCTCCCTGGAAGGTTCTGTTTCCGGAGACAGCCCGGTCATTATCGCGAATTTCTTCTTGACTTTTCCGGACACCAGGAAGCCGTTCCCCTTCAATTCCTCGCGCGTGTTTGCGCCAAGGTGCGGGAAATTCCAGAGGACGACGCCGTCCTTCCTGTCGCATGAGAGTGATACCGTGTCTTCGCCATATACCGACATCATGAGCAGTGGTCCGCCGGCAGTCTCCAGCCAGAACCCGTCGGCATTTCCCTTCCCGCCGAGTTTCCAGACGGACTTCAGGTGGACCTTCTCCTCGGAGATCTTCAGGTCCGGCCTCAGGCTGTTTAGGCTTTTGATGATGCGCAGGAACGCAGTGTCGATCCTGTTCCTGGCCGACGCATCGATATTCTCAAGACCCTTCACCTGCGTGTTGCCGGAGGCGTTCTTATACTCTGATTCTAAGCTTTTAAGGTCAGGCAGCATTGAGCCGAACTCGAAGCTGGATGAACCGTTCACGGATGCGTAGAGGTTCTCCGTCAGCATGTTCTTCGATGAAAGATCCTTGGAGTTCGGGGCCTTGCTGGATTTCCAGCCCAGGTTGCCGCCCCTGACCTCGAAGACTATGTTCTTCTGGAACTTGTTGTCCACGCCTTTGTATTTCTCCCTGTCGCCGCCGATCACAAGTCCGGAACCGCATCCGATGATGACATTGTCCTGCATGTCGCCGTGCGCCGAGTGGGCGTACATGATGCCGACGCCGTTTCCGAAAGATACGTTGTTCCTGAATTTTCCAGCGTCGGAGACTTCGTAGAAGAGACCGAGCCCTTCGTTGCCGAACGATGTGCAGTCCTCTATGGTGTTGCCCTCGCACTCGATGTCGAACCAGAGCGCGGCGCCGAAGTTGAACGCGGTCGTCAGGCGTCTCACGATGGTGTTTTTGGTGTGATGGAGCTTCATGCCGCCGGCATCCCAGGCGATCTTGTAGAACTTGCGGTTGTTGTTGATGGTTATGCAGTCCTCTATCAGCGCCCCGTCCAGGTGGAACTTCGTGCCCAGCCCGTATTTGCCGTTGTATCGGAAAAGGCAGTTCTTCACCTTCGCGTAATCTCCGCCGACCCAGAGTCCGCCTGCGTTCATATACTCGAAGACGCAGTTCTCGGCCGTCCAATTGTCGCCGGAAATGACCGCGCCTGCACCCACATATCCCTCGCAGGTGTAGCCGAAAGCCAGGTTCTTCAAGATTATGTATTCGCAGTTCTTATACTTGTTGGAATCCTCGAACTTCTTCCCGCCGCCGCGCACTTCCGACATGCCCCTAGGGAATGTGCCCCATGGCCCGGAAAGAACCGCGCTCCGCAGCGGAACCTCTATGCCAGCCTTTTCGGGATCATCCATCCCTTCCGGAGGATAAACAAGCAGCTCTCCTTTGCCTTCGGCGCTGCCGCTCCAGAAGAAACGTCCCGGCGCGAGATCCTCCTTCTTCGGCACCCACTGCATCGGAACGCCGTCTATGAACACGTTCTCCATCCTGCCCGCCGACATGAACGGACAGTTCTCGTTTGCGACTTCGGGATATGTTGATTCATCGCCCCAGTGCCATTTGAAGATATGGGCCCATGGCCGTTTCACCCATAGTTTCCCCTCCTTGGTGAATCCGGAGACCTTGTCGGCGCCGGTGATCAGGACTTTCCCTTCGCCTGCGAATGTAATCGGTGCGTCTTTCTTGCCGGAGTTAATTATCTGCAGGTTGTCGCGGTAGGTTCCCGCTCCGATGTGAACTGTGTCCCCGGCCTTCGCCTCCTTTCCTGCCTTCCCAGGAGTGGCCCACGGCTTTTCCTTAGTCCCTGGATTATCATCCGACGCCCCTGCCTGCGCAGAGACATAATATTCAGAAGCAAATCCTGATGTCGTTATCATCAGCATCGCCGCCGCAGCTGAAAGTGATTTTCTTAAACCTATTTTCATTTTGCTCCATATGTTGCTTGGTCCCTTCAGGACGAAATCACCTTTTTTCATCATTGCTTATGGTTGAAACCATAGGCTTCATTACTAAACGACTTCAGCGTTGAATTCGTCTTTTATCTTCTACTTCCCAGCTCTTTTTCTTCTGTATTTTGCTCTCTATATTTTATTTTCAACTTTCTACCTCCTAAATTCTACTTTCTACTTTTCTTTAGTTTTTATCCCTCTTATAATACCAGTCCGGATCTCCGTTCCTGCCTGCGCGCAGTTCCGCCTGGCTCATCCAGGCGACATGCAGGTCTGCCCACAGCAGATCTATGCCCCTGCGGTGGCGGCTTCCGACCTGCGGGGAAAGAGCTCCGCCAGACGCTGAAACAGAAGGGAAGAGGTATGCGACCTGCCAGGATATGGTCATCCAGTCGGTCGTGTCGCCCACGATGATTGTCTCCGCAGGCCTGGGTATTCGCCCCATCTGCTGCCTGCCGATATCGAATGAAGGCCGTTTCGGATCGTTGTATCCCATGATGCGGTTCCAGCCGTATCCGCCGTCGAACTTCGCAAGTCCGCCTTCCGGACGCTTGTATGAAGGGCAGAGGAACACGCCACGCGTGAGGCTTGGTGACATCATGCTGGTGGCGTCTGAAGCTCCGACATACTGGGATATCGAAAGACGCCATTGCAGCGGAGTGTCACCGCCGGTGCCGTCGCTGCGCACCGGATCGTTTGACACCGGAATCCACATCTCGTTGTCAGCCGCATATAGCCCGACGCCTGTGCCTATCTGCTTGAGGTTGCTCAGGCAGACAACCTGCCTTGAAAGCTCCTTGGCGTTGGACAGGGCGGGGAGGAGGAGTGCCGCCAGAATTGCGATGATCGCTATGACGACGAGTAGTTCAATCAAGGTAAATGTAATAGAAGTTACTCGTCGCCCTGACCTGTGCTGAGCATGGTCGAAGCAGCTTCTCGAACGGGCCACCAACGGTTCGGCCTTGCTCAACGCAGGCAGCACGACAAGAGTGAATTTTCTGGCTTTCATCACAGGCTGTCCGGCGATTTAGTATATGCGTGGGTGCTTGGACCCGTAGAAAAGTCCTTCACATTTTCAGAATGCCCATCGAAGAAGGATACGTTCGGCGCCCTGTTGTGCCTGTAAGAGAAGTTGAACTGGGAGCCTTCCGCGCTTACAGAATAAGAGTTGGTCCACGGCAAATCGTCGTACCAGCCATACCAGATTGCGCCTTGCCCAAACCATCTTCCCTCCATGCCATCGAGGAAATAGAAGAGCTGCGATGGATATTTCACCTTGTTTGAAGAAACGTTGGGGTGCAAACCGGAGCTGGCCGGGTATTCAATCTGGCCTCCAAGATATACATTCATCGCGTAGCCGGCATTATTGTAATAGGTGGTCGAAGTTGACGGACTACGCCCGTAACCTTTTACAGAAGGGCACTGCAATACCTGGCATTTGACATCGATTCCGCTGGTGTTCTGGTTATTGAGGTAGTTGCCAAGGCCGTCTCTTACGCTCCACCATGGAAGCCAGTTGAAGTTGGGATTTATCCAGAACAGGCACATATATCCGTTCCAATCCTCGATATATGCCTGGGCGGCGTAGTTTATCTGCTTGAGATTGCCAATGCAGACGATGGATTTCGCGGATTCCTTCGCGTTCTTCAGGGCCGGCAGAAGCAATGACGCAAGAATTGCGATGATCGCAATTACAACGAGCAGTTCGATAAGCGTAAATATTTTTTTGATTCTTTTCCTCATTGCAGCTACTCCTCAATATCTCATTATATCAGATTCCTAATGAAATTGAAACAATAAATGATCACTGTCTTTCCTTCAGAGCTGCGCACGATTCTTCCGAAGCAAGACTGCATGGCAGCTTGATAGTACGCCCCTTGAACTCATCGCCTTCCTTCCTTATCATCTTGGAAAGTATTTCTCCGGAAAGACGCCCCATCTCCGCGGCAGGAAGGGCAATGCAGGTCAATGGAGGTATCATGAACTTCGCGGGATCCTCGTCGCCGAAACAGATGACGCTCAGCTTTCCAGGCACGTTGATTCCAAGCCTCCAGGCGGCCTGGAGAATCCTAATTGCAATGAACTGGTTGTAGCAGAGGACCGCAGTGGCCCCATGTTCCAGCACTGTCCGTTTCAGGTATTCAACGGCATCCATGCTGCGGTTGTCGCAAGCAGGGACAGGACTGCATCCTGCTTCCTTCATCTGGCGCTTATACTGGACCTCCCTCTCCTTTATTGAGAAATGGGGACGGGCCCATTCGATGAAATCAGCATATGCTATCCTGCTATGCCCAAGCCTGCGCAGATGATCCAGCGCGAGCCGGATACCCGATTCCTCGTCGGGAACAATTGAAACACCGTTCTCGCCGGCTATGCCGTTTATTGAGACATAAGGGATTCCAGAAGTGTCGAGACGGCTTATCTCCCCGACAGAAAATGTGTCGGCAAGGGCGACGCCGTCAACCGGCCATTGCGGATAATAATCCCCTTTTTCCGAATTCGAGAGAAAATTGGTCCCTACCTGGAAGCCCTCCTCCTGCATCCGGATCGCAAAGCTCCTCTTAAACACGTTCTTCATCGCATACGAGTAGTCGGCACGTTCAAGAAATGACACCATCCAGGTCTTTTTCGCCTTGATGGTCCTCAGGATCGGATGCGGGGTATAGTTGTTGCGGCGGACGGCGTCGGCAACTTTGTCGCGGAGCTCCTGGGATACATGGAAGTTGGAATAGTTGTTGAGTATCCTGCTGACGGTGGACACTGAACATCCGACTTCTTCGGCGACCTGCTTTATGCCAGTTTTCGTACTTTTAAAAGAAGTTTCTGCTGATTTCATGATCATAAGGAAATCACCTATATTTCATAAGGAAACTTGTTTCTTAATGATAGGAAACTGTTTTCCCATACCATTATTTTAATCGGCAGATCTTAATTGTCAAGAAGAAAATTAAAGAAAATACTGATATTCCTGTCTGCGATGGAGAATGAAATTTGAATCCACAGACAAGAATGTCCGTGCTGCTTTAAAGTAAAATTCCATTCTGCATCAGCTTTTCGATCAGGCTCTAGCCAGATCTCATGCAGGCAACCACGCTTCACGTGTGGCTCACCTTAAAAACTAGAAGGTCTTTATCCTCTTGTTCAACAGCTTGAAGCGGGAGGTGATGGCCGCATAAGCCTTTTTCACGTCGCTCTCGGTGCCAGTATACTCGCAGGTGCTGCAATAATAGTCCTTGTGCTTCGGATCGTATTTCACGAATGTCTCACATTCGCGGGAGAGGCAGAGCGGACACCTGAACTCCTCCATTATCTTTTTTCTATTTTTAGGCATACTGACATGTTCTCCTTTGGTTTTATTTTCTTCACTAGCGCCATCTGGTACATCGGGCCTGAGAGACAGGCATCGGCTATCTTTCCGGAATCGCATTTGTCCAACGGAACGAGTGAAAGCCTGAGGTTCAGCTTTGGCAGATGCGCAACCAGCTTGATAGGGTTCCCGACATCGACCAACTTGCTCGTATACTTGATCGGCAGCCTGTTTTTCCCCTTGGCATTTGCTGCCTCCAGGGTAATCCCGCGTATGTCCTCGGGATAATCTCCGGAACCGGAAATGCCCTGGACGCCTGTCAGATACTGGACTACTTCCACGGGCTGGTTTGCAGGACTCCTGATCAATTTGATCTCGACCGTAATTCCCGTTTCCGAGAACTTATATTTTTTCTCGATCTCAATCGGGCCTTCGGGTGTTTCAAGAGTGAACGGAGACACGAAGGAACGTTTGCCGGCATCCAGCGATTCTATTTCAGTCCTTTCAAAGCTAAGGTCATATTTCCTGTCCTTGAAAATGATGCTTGCGCTGAAAACTCCTGTACGCCCGAAATAGTTTATTCCACCTTTCCGGTACTGGTTCAATACGAACGGGTACGAACCGTTCCAGAGATCCTTGGCGCCTGCTCCGACCGGCATCTTAACCTGTCCGGCATACGGACGCAGATCCGTTATCGCGGAACCCGCCATGGGATCGATGGTGGCTCGATATCCATTCGTACGGATCCAGTAGATGCTTCTCCTGGAACCATAGAGGATGTCCTTCCAATAGCACTGGTCGGCATCATCAAGCTTCCTGTTCGCCTTGAACCAGCGTCCGAACTCGGTCATCGTCATATCCTGGACCGATCCTTCCTTCTTCTTCTTCCCCAGATAATCCAATGTCTTGACGTACAAGTCCCTGGATACCTTTACGTCCTCCTCATAATAATGCCTTGAGGCGACCCAGTTCGGACCGACAAACATGTTGTAGTAGGAATATCCGCTGTTGAACTTTTCCTGGTGGATGTACTGGTCGATGAAGTTCAGGTCGTATGCCAGCCCTTTGTCCTTGTAGATCTTGCCGCGCAGCAGGTTTGCGGGATGGCTGGCGTAGCAGTCGTCGCGGTGGAGGATTGAATGGAGCATGTCGCGGACGAGATGCGGCAACGCGACGACATCGAGGCTCTGTGCGGCGTTCTGTGCCGGAGCATGGATGTGGCTTTTAGAGGGAATCCACGGCCACCATGGACCGCCTTCCGAGAAGAGGTGCCAGTATCCGTTCGTGCCCCTGAAGACATTCGCCCCTTCCTCGAAGCAGGTCGCCAAGGCGCATTCAACCACTGGATATTTCTTCTTGATGTAGGCAAGGGAGTCAACATCGAAGTAATAGCTGCCAACGGCCGACGGTATAAATCCAAAATGTTTTTCAAACAGTTCGAACGCCCAGTCGGCGATCTTCTTCTTGTCCTCCGGAGAAAATAGCCAGTATTGGAACTCAAGCGTGTTGAACCTCTCCTTGAATTCCTTGCAGTTCAGATTGTAGAAATAGATGCCGACCTCGTCGTCATAATCCTGCTTGTAGGCTTTGACCTTCTCGATGGTCGCCTTGTCGAAGGGTGCCGGAACCGGAAGAAGGATGGTAGTCTTAAATCCATTCCTGTGTGCGACATCCTGCTGGAACT
>CAZDNQ010000113.1:0-11077 GCA_964506605.1 uncultured Victivallis sp.
ATGGCAAGCGCGACATACTCGGGAGAGCCTGTTGCCGCCAGATGGCTCTCCTCGAGCACCGCAGCAGTAAGCAATGAAACCATCGCAACAGGACCGGTATGCAGCTGGCTGCACCAGCCGAAAAGCGAAGCGATTATAACAGGTACGAAAGCTGTATACAGCCCGTAATGCGGTGGCAGCCCGGCAAGCTGAGCATACGCCATCGACTGCGGGACCAGCAGGAAACCCACCGTCGCTCCGGCGATGAGATCCGCCCTGACATTCCCCCATTTCAGGGGAAACCATCTTAAAAACGGGAACATGGCCGTGTATCTCATATTCCGTCTCCCGGCTCAGAAGAGCATCTTTATTAGTTTGCCCAGGACCATCAATGCCGCAAAAAGCACTATGAAGGAAAAATATTTCCTTAAGGACTTGCCTGAAACCCGCTTCTGTACCGATGCGCCAATCTTAGTTCCGAAAAAGGCTCCGCAGACCAGGGCTGCAACCAAAATATAATTTATGTTGTTTTCCAGCGCATGCGAGACGGTGGCGAAGAAACCTGACGCAAAAACCAGCATCATATCCGTCCTGGTGGCGTATTTCGTCTCCTGCCCGACAACATAGAACAGCATGGGCATGATGATCACTCCTCCGCCAATTCCAAGGAGTCCGCCCAGGAAGCCCATGAAGAAGCCCAGGAAAACCAATATCGTCGCGCTGAAATCCCCGGACGGGATCGTGCGGAATCTGATCATCGGGGGAACCCTCCAGCTGGAGAGCAGGCCGACATGCGATCCGGCGTCATCCTCCCTTCCATGCCTCAGGAAAAAATTGTCGATGATCAGCCAGGCGGAGACAAGCGAAAGAAAGACAAGGAACACCAGCAGCAGTATGAAGTCAATTGACTTGAGCTCCTTCCCCATGAATGCAATTGCCGGCAGCGCCGACAGCCTCTTGACAGCGTAGGCGCCCGATATTGCGCCAAGGGGAATTCCAATCAGCATCACCAGCGCGACCCTGATCCCGAACATGTTCTTCTCGTAATGGTGGTACAGGGAGAAACCAGATGCTCCCAGAACCTGGCAGGAGCTTGTCCCAACTGCAATATTCATCGGCACATTCATGAATATGTTCAGTATGGGCGTCACGATGAATCCGCCGCCGGCGCCGAACAGACCTGTCACTATCCCCACGCAGAAACCAAGCACACCTCCCCCGGCAAGCAAATGCCAGTTGCTGAGGATGTAGTCAGTAAAAGTTCCCATATTCTTGAATTACTCCGCCTATCTTGACCTGTTCCATCCGTCATCTGCGAACTTCGCAGACGACAGGAGCCCGGCCTCATCGAGAAATCCCGATGGCGCCATGAACTCCACGAACTTGATTTTAAACTCATCCTCAACGCCTCTGACAAGTTCACGGGCGAGTTTTTCCCTGTCGCCTCCGGACACTTCAAGCGAAATACTGCCCTGGTGCAGTATCCCGTTCCTAGTGCGCCTCTGGGCGGCGCCGGCCATCTTGCGATCTCCGCAGAGGACGTCGTACTTCGTCGGAGTAGTAAAACACCTCATCGACGCCCTGTCCGCCACATTCGCAGCCGTCGGCGCAAGAGTGCCTTCGAGCCCGAACATTTTCATTGTACGGAGGATCGCCCTGTGGAAGACATGGTAGCTCTCGACACGGTCAAGTTTTTCCAGGGCATGGCCTGCGGGAACCACGAAGGTATATGTCAAATCCCTGTCATGGTAGACGATGCCCCCGCCCGTAGGCCGCCGGACAATGGAATATTTTCCCGACTCTGCGGACACGGACGAATAATGCTGGGTATAGCCGATGGAGATGGAGGGCCTGTCCCAGGAATAGATCCTGAGGAGTATCCTGCCCCCGAGGACATCGGGCTTTTCGAGCAGGAGCTCATCGACGGACATGTTGAGGCCCGGCGATCTTCCGCCATCAAGCCAGAGAATCCAGTTTTCTTTTTCAGCTAGCATAAGTATCTCAAACAATACTGCAATACGATAAGGATTTTGAAACGTCTAATCTATTTGACATACAGCATTTTTCCATATTCGACACTGAAGTTATGGGGAAATTAATCGACGACAAACACGGTCCGGGATTGTGTTGAGGTTTGCAAGTTGCGCCAGGAAAGTTATTTTTATTGATTTCCAAGGGGTGCAGATGAAACTTATATCGACATTCATGCTATTCCTGCTGATGCAGACGGTTGTCTTTTCCGCCGATGAGACGGCACAGCTCCCGGTTGTCCGCGACAACTCAATAGTAATTTATCCCGACGAGGAGAACATCAACGCCGGAAAGCAGGAGCAGATCCGCATCAAGGGGAACCAGCATCTGGTTGCAATGGCTTTCGACACTTCCGCAATAAAAGGGAAGCAGGTGAAATTTGCCACTCTCGTCTGCTACCAGGGCGACAAGAAGATCGACCACGTCGCGATATCGACAATCCAGGCGGACTGGGACGAATACAAGTCGAACGCCCTGACCTCCGGCATGCAGGATGAGGAAGGATGGGGAGTCCCGGAGACAAGGTTCCCCGCCGTGACCGGCGGAAACAGCAACTCGCTTGTCTGCACGTCATATTCGGAGATCAAGGATGGGACTTACCGGTGGCAGGTGGATCCCGACATAATACACGCCTGCGCCACCGGAACCGCATACGGCATCACGATCCATGAATCCAGCGCCGACTATTCACGCAATCCGACGATATGGTCTCGCGAAGCGAAGAAAAAGGCTCCCTATCTCCTGGTAACTTTCTGTGATGACAAGACCGCCCCCAGGAAAACGGACATCCTTAAGGTTGCTGGCAATGGAGATCCTGACAGCCTGAGAGTAATCGTGAAGGCCCCGTCCGTAGGATTCGCCTATGATGTCAAGGTCAACGGCAAAAACCTCCCGCGCTGGAATATCCCGTTCGTCAAACCGAACAATCCCCAGGCGATTCCGATCCGCGACATGGGGCTGAAAGGCGGAGAGACAATCGAGATTTCCGTAGCCACCATAGGCAGGTCCGGTGAGATATTGCCGCCAGCAACGATAAAGGCCACTGTTCCAAAGTCTGAAAAGATCGCCGTCCCTAAAATAGCGAAGCTCATTGCAGGTTCACCGGCCCCGGCCGGTATTCTAGGTATAATTCCGCTTGAGGATAAATATGACGCCTCAGGAAAACCTGTCGGCGAACTCCCGGATGACTATCTCACCAGAAATGAGGTCTTCGACGGGGCGGAGATCAGCCTCCGCGCAGCAAAAGGCGAGGTGGTCGGCTTCCAGGTTCTGGTCCGTGGACAAGGAAAGATGTCTGTGAAATGCGATATTCCCGGCATCCGGACAGATATGTTCGAGGCCATATATGTAGACACGCCAAAAGGCAGGATACCAGATCCCCTTGTCCCGCTCAGGGAGCTCGATCTCCCTGCCGACCGCGCCACTCCCGTATGCATCGATGCCTATGTCCCGTTCGAATTCCAGAAGGATGATGTCAAAGGTGCTCTCACGCTTTCAAACGGGACATCAATTCCAATAAATCTGAAGATCCGCAGCTTCGCCATCCCGAAGGAGGCAAGCTTCATCTGCGAAATGAACAGCTACGGTCTTCCGGATTCCGTAAAGTCATTCTACCGCCTGCAGGAGATCGCCTACGACCACCGGACCCACTGCAACATACTCGCATATTCGCATGGAACTGCCGCACCAAAGGCGCGGAAATGCAATATGGATATGCTTCTGTCATCCGGACGCCGCATGAACGAGAACCTCTACAACGACATCAAGCCGGGGGCCAAGCAGGGGTGGTGGACGGATTTCGCAGATGTGTTCGGCCCTTATCTTTCCGGGCTATACTTCAAGAACGGGCACCGCGGCCCGCTTCCAGCGCCGGGATTCTATCTGACTTTCCATGAAAGCTGGCCTTTGAACGTCCGCGAATACTTCAATGGGAACCCCGATGCATACGAAGCCTTCAAAAAGTCTCCAGTATATGCGAAGACGTTCACCGACATCATGCGCGACTTCATACTCCTGGCAAAAAACGAAGGCTGGTCACGTTCGCGGCCCCAGGTATACCTGAACAACAAGGGAAAGCTGGACGATCCGAAGCTCTCTCCATGGACACTTGATGAGCCGTCATCCTACTGGGACTACAGGGCCCTGGCATATTATGCCGATCTGACAAGGCAGGCTAAAGGAAACGATTGCCCGGTGCCGCTCAGCTACAGGATAGACATATCCCGTCCGGAATTCGACCGCGGAGAACTTGCAGGGAAGGCCAACCTCTGGGTCGTCAGCATGGATTCGTTCAAGAAGTATGGCAGGCAGCTGCGCGACCGCACTGAGCTGACAGGAGAGGAGATGTGGACATATGGCGGTAGCAACAATGTCGAGGACTCCAACCTCTCGATCATGGCGTGGGCCCTGGAATCATATGTCGGCGGCGCACGCGGCATCGTGCCATGGCAGACTATTTCACGCGGCAAAGACGCCCTTTCCAAGGGCGATCCTCTTGCCATATTCATCCTTGTGGAAGATTCCGGCAAGGATCCGGTAGTCCGCCATTCGATGCGCCTTAAGACCTACAGGAGGGTGCAGCAGGACATAGAATATCTGGAACTTCTGAGGAAGCAGCTGAACCTCACCCCGCTCCAGCTTGCATCTTTTGTAAAGTCAAATGTGATGCTTGAGGGCAATGTAGTTAAAAAGTCAGACGACGATGCAGGTATTGCGAAGTTCGAGCATATCACTCCGGAAAATTTCCGGCGTCTACGCGAGGCTGCGGCCGAACTGATCCAGGGAAGGTGAAAACCTTCACACATTCTCGCGCAGGAGCTTGTTTAGGAATTTCTTCGTATAGATCTTGGATCCAAGCGCCTTCCTCAGCTTCTTCCATTCATTGAGCCTTATATAGTTCCTCACTATGCGGTATCTGTAATACCAGGGACATGAGCTTATATGGCGGAACCGCTCCAGATCTATCAGGACCACCTCCGACGAACCTTTCCTGATGAAAATATGCTTCGCCACCCAGTCAGGATAGAAGTAGTTGGCATGGTGTATCCTGTGGATCGCTGCAGCTATGGTCTTCAATATCTCCTTCTTGTGCACCTGGAATCCGGCAATGACCTCCGGCGGCGCCTCCAGGTTGACAAGCTCTTCGAGCGAATGGTAGCCTGAAAGGCTTTTGAATATTAGAAACGCACGCTTGGTCTGCCGGTCGAATCCATACGAGAGGAGCTTCGCGGTGCAGAGCCCGAAATCCGGAAGCACCTTCAACGCCTCGAATTCCCTCTCAATGCACTTGTAGGATTCTCCGGAAGCACGCTTGAGGTAATACTTAATCTTGTTTATCCTGACAATCGTAATCTGACGGTTCACCTTGCCGGTCCTGCGGTCGACATGCCGTCTGACAGGCTTGTACTCTGCCCTCGCCCCGGACTCCTCAAGGTTCCAGAAATCCTCAAAGGACTCCAGTCCGGCATCGCTGAAGCGGCCCTTGTCAAACTCGCTTGACCATCTGACATCCGGCATCTTATTTCAACCTCAGATATTTTTCCGTCTTTCTTAATACCGCATCCAGGTCGGGGGTGGTAGCTGATACGGATTTATAGGAATCCAGGAACATCTGGACGGTCTTCCCCACATCCTGTTTCTCACCGAGTCTGGTTCCGATTTCGACATAGGATGAAGCCGTCCTTGCGATTTCGGAAGCCCTGAGGTTCTCACAGATCGGTTTCGCCCTTATATCCACGCCGTCGAGATCCCATATTCCAAATGAATAAGCCCCTGCGGATTTTGAGCTGACATATATGTTGCTGAGTTTTGTATCGCCGTGGTAGACTCCGGAATCATGCATTTTCGAGAGCATGGCGCATACAGAATTGGAGAACTTCTCCCTTGCCTTCTTTTCCTTGAACATAGTCCTGCAAAAGTCCAGCGTCGGTATGAGGTTCGGAACAGATTCCGTGACCAGATATGCGGATATGAGGATCCCGGCCGTCCTGCTTGCAGATGCAGCAAGAGGTTTAGGAGTCGGTATCCCGTTCATTTCAAAGAACCATGCGGCCTGCCAGGTCCTGAATGGCTTCGCGTTCAAAAACATGTATCTGAGGGTGTAGCGGAGACCTTTGTTGTTATACCTCTTTATGAAGACCTTCCGCCCATCCGGGAATTCCGATATTCCAGCCTTGGTGCTGCGCGAATCCTTGAGGATTTTTGATGAGGAGAGATATTTCTCCGGATCCGACAGGCAGTCACGGAGCCACCGGCCGTCGGCCGAACGGCGCATGAGCGCCAGGTTCATGCCGTGGGCGATCCTGATGAAATCCCTGTTGCTGCTGAAGCAGTATCCTGTCCTGTGTTTTTCATCCTTCATAGATTTTGAATTTACACCATATGGAAATCTTTTACAGGAACTTTGAAAAAAATAAACGTAGACCTGCCAAAGAAAAGGCCCTTCCTGTCGGAAGGGCCTTGATTACAAGCCGGATACTTCAGTTCTGGGCCACAGGCTGCGCCGGAACGGGACTGCCCTCTCCAAGCGCCTGCTGGAACATCTTGTACATTGCGGCCATCGCAATCGGCGCAGTGATAAAGACACCTACCAGGCAGAGGATGAGTCCAAGGCAGGCGAAGATGTTGAGCACAATGTACCAGAGGATGATGATCGGGTTCTTCTTCAGAAGTTCAACCGAGCTCTTGAACGATGTGAGCCCCTGCACCTGGTCCTTGGCAAGGAAGAAGACTGTCATGGTTACCAGCGGAAGCACGAGAAATCCGGGAATTATGCAGCAGATGAAGCCTAGGACCACCACAAGGTTCGCCACGGCATAGTTGATAATGCAGGGGACGGTGATCGAGAATGCAGAGAAGATGTCGCCGATCTCGGCCCTGCCGCCTTCATAGTCCTTCCTGATGCCCTTGAAATATCCCACAAGCACAGGCGCAAGGAGAAATCCGAGGATAACGCCTATCAGCGCTCCGCCAAGCGCAGCTATGATGCCTGTCATTGTCTCATTCATGTGGAGGGCATGGGCGAGAAATCCTACAGCAAACCCCCATAGAAAGCTGAACCCCTGGGCAATCAGGTTGATCATGATGGAGACGCCGGCGACTATGAGCATGCCCCCGATGTAGAATCCTGGATTCTGCTTGAGTTTTTCAATCCCGTAGCTGAAACATGCACCGATATCTATCATAATCCCCTCCTTTTTATGTTTGAATCAGGAGTATATATTACCCCTCCTCAGGCAATAATGCAAAACACAGGAATGCTTTATGATCAAATTCATCAGGAAACTCTCCTCCGACTCCGGCAGGCGCGCGCTTGCGGAGTTCGCCAGGCTCGGCACCCTCCATATCGACTTCAAGAGCGAAAAGGATCTCGTCACAGACGCCGACAGGAAGATAGAGGATTTCATAATCCGCGAAATCCGCAGGAAGTTCCCCTCGCACGACATCTTCGGCGAAGAAACCGGAATGACAAAAAAAGGAAGCGAATACCGCTGGGTCATAGATCCCATAGACGGGACCGCTTCTTTCGTGCACGGCCAGCCTTTCTTCTCCGTTTCCATAGCCCTTCAGAAGAATGGCAGGACAATCGCTGGCGCCGTGAACGCGCCGAAGCTGGGTGAAATATTCTACGCCGAGAAAGGCAAGGGAGCGTTCTGCAACGGTAAAAGGATCCATGTCTCGGACCGCAACAAGCTCATAAGTTCGATCATGTGCACTGGATTTGCATGCCTCCGCTCCGACATGAAGGACAACAACCTGCCCATATTCAACAAGGTCGTACCGAAGCTCCGTGGAATCCGCAGATACGGTTCCGCTGCTGTTGATCTGTCGTTCGTAGCATGCGGAAGGCTTGAAGGATTCTGGGAGTTGAACCTCAAGCCTTATGACATCGCGGCAGGCGCGCTGATCGTTCAGGAAGCCGGCGGCGAAGTCTGCGATCTCCGCGGAAAATCAAATTATCCCGATGACGGCATCCTCGCCACAAACGGGAAAATTACAAAGCAGTTCCTGAAAGCTATAAGATAGCCACAGACCTGCACAGACTATTATGGACGACTTATTATATCATGCAAAAGAACATATGTATCTGCGGCGAGGAGACAGACAACCCGTAAAGACAAATCCTATCGCCTAATCTTGGGATTGAAGTCTGTGTCTTATGTCTGTGGAAGTCTGTGGCCTACTTAACGAATCCCGCGCCCTCGACAACGCTCGCGTCGCCGTCTGCGATCTTCGCAAGGATCTCCAGCTGTTCACAGGCGGCTGGAGTTACCTTTCAGCAACTTTCAGCTCGAGTTCGGAAAAGGGGAATGAGGCAAGAATATATTACATAGGTTGCCAGCAATATTCTTAGCAGGTTGTTTTTCGTTCTGAGCGATACCCCTTTTTACGATAAAAAGCAATAAGACCCCCTCGCTATTTTAATGAAGATAAACCAGCACTGATCAATCAAAGATCGTCTCGGGTCCAGGCGAGCTTCTGGCGTGACCTCGACGGCCCAGTGGCTTTGCGGGAAAATCCTGAATCAAATCCTTGTGATTCTCTGGCTGAAATCCTAATGAAAGGAATCCTCGCTTCTTTTGCGGGAATAAAAACAAAGTTTTGGTGTTCAGTGCTTGTTTTTGGCGTCTTGTGACTTTAGGGTACGTCGAATTTTTCGCGTATCAAACGAGGATTGGAAAATGTTCGAGATGTTCGATTTCCTGAAAGGCATGTCCTCGAGAAAGGGACTGCCGCCCGGCACAGTCGCCTATACTGGTGAACGTGTCCACAAGAAGGTCAGGATCCGTATAGTGGATTTTGACGAGAACAACTTTGTCGAGAAGGACGCACAGGAGGTCGAGGACTGTTTCCCGTTCAAGAACACGCCAAGCAACACCTGGATAAACGTCGACGGCCTGCATGACGTGTCGATCATCGAGAAAATCGGCCACCATTTCGACATGCATCCGCTCATCCTGGAAGACATCCTGAACACCAGCCAGCGCCCCAAATACGAGGACTTCGACAACTACATATTCATCGTCGTCAAGATGCTCACCTATAACGAGAAGACCGACGAGATCAGCAGCGAGCAGATAAGCCTGATCGTCGGCAGCGACTGCGTCATCACCTTCCAGGAGACCGAGGGCGATGTCTTCGATGTGATCAGGGAGAGGATCCGCTCCGGGCGCGGACGTGTGAGGAAGATGGGCTCGGACTATCTCGCGTATGTCCTGCTTGACGCACTGCTTGACAATTATTTCCTGATCCTTGAGAAGATAGGCGAAAAGATCGAGGACATCGAGGACGAACTGCTTGTCAATCCGACCCCTCATACGCTCAGGAAGATCCACCATCTCAAGAGGGAGATGATTTTCCTCAGGAAGATACTGTGGCCTACGAGGGATACCGTAAGCGGGCTTGAGAGATGCGGTTCGGCGCTGATCAAGGAGAGCACCAACATCTATCTGCGCGACCTGTATGAGAACGTGATACATGCCATCGACTCGATCGAGGCGATCAGGGATATTTCAGCCGGCATGATAGACATCTACCTCTCCAGCCTCAGCAACAGGCTGAACGTCCTGATGAAGCATCTTAACGCGCTGGTCATAGCCGTGGCGATCCCAAGCTTCTTCGCCGGCGTCGGCGGGATGTCGGAATTCTCGCAGATGGTCGGCTTCACGAACTGGCCACTCGCCTACTTCCTGTTCGTGTTCATAATGATCGTCATAGGGATAATCACCTATTTCATCATAAAGCACATGGAAAAGTACTGGAAGTAACTCTGCCATTCCTGGCCGAGAAGATTATTTCCTGACACCTCGGGGCGGAAAGCCCAAGTTACTCCCTGATCACCGCAACTCCATATCTGTCCAGGACAATTTCCTTGCCGGAATTCTTCGCGCCAGTGATGAGGTTTTCGCCTGCTGGAGTCTTCTTCAGGACATTTTTGCCATCCCTGTGGTTGATGAAGAACCAGATTTTCTTCCTGCCCTTGCATCTGACAACTGTTTCAACACCCTTCGGCGCCGACGGCCATACCGGCTTGAGTCCTGCGATCTTCACAAATTCCGGCATGAGCACCTTGAGGATGTTTTCCGTGAGATACATGCCGGCATAGATCACATTGCCCTTGCCCAGCCTGCGGATGGATATCGCAGGTTTTCCATCGAGATGGCGTCCTGACCAGCTGGCCAGAGCTGTTGCATCCTCAAGATTTAAAATCTCATACCAGATTTCAGCCTTGATCTTCCTGCCTTTGAAACTGAGGTCGAACGGCCTCTGGGCCGGGCTGTTAAGCCTCCCATATTCCTCGACTGAAACGCCGGCAAGCCCGCGCAGGCATCCCGGCAATGTTTCCGGAACTATGCAGTTGTTCACATCCCTGGTGGCAGTACGTGCAGATATCACGAGCGTTCCGCCGTTCTTCACGAATCTCTCAAGGTTTGGAACATATTCCGGATTGAAGAGCGCCCAGTTCGGAACGATATACAGCTTAATGCCGGAAAGATCGTCCTCGGGATGGACGCAGCCGACGGCATATCCCGACTTGTAGAGCATCTTGTGAGCGACTCCTCCCATCCAGCCTGTATCAGGAAGTCCGAGAGGATATGTGGCATGCGAATAGCACGCATCAAAGTCTCCGCTAGCAACGGCGCAGTCGATGAACACGCTTGTCCCGAGTATCTCCTTTCCTACCTTCTTCATCTCATTCCCGATCTGGACGAACTCCTGGTAGCGGCGGCGCGGAACGTTGTCATGGTCGATTATCCCGCACCAGTACTCCTCGGCTCCGAAACGGCATGTGCGCCAGCGGAAATAGAGGATGCTGTCGCAGCCGCGCGCGACCGCGCTGTAGGTCATGTTCCTGATCTCGCCAGGTTCCGGGTTGTCATGGAAATATGGCATCTGCCCGCCGGGTCCTGCCTGGTGTTCGGGGATCATGAAGTTGCCTGAAAGCGATCTGACATGATCGAGCTGGTATGCGCCGGAGGCATCCCTGTTCTCATGGTCGCTGTCGAACATCGGATATCTGTCATAACCGAGGAAGTCCAGATCCTTGGAGAAAAGCCCCCGGTAGTCT
>CAZDNQ010000114.1:0-11065 GCA_964506605.1 uncultured Victivallis sp.
GGCCGGGACCGTATGGGGAATGGGGCTCGAGGAAATACATGCTCGCAAGCCTGGACCAGAGCTTGAAGCGGATGGGAATCGACCATGTCGACATATTCTACCATCATCGTCCTGATCCGGACACTCCGATCGAGGAGTCGATGTCCGCGCTCGAACAGGCTGTCCGCCAGGGCAAGGCCATCTATGCCGGAGTCTCCAACTACAGGTCCGCGCAGATGGAGCCCGCATCGAAGATATTGAAATCACTCGGAGTCCCATGCCTGATCCACCAGCCGAGCTACAGCATGTTCAACAGGTGGGTAGAGGATGACGGGCTTCTCGATGTGCTGGACAGGGAAGGAGTAGGTTGCATAGTTTTCTCTCCGCTCGCGCAGGGGATGCTTACCGACAAATATCTGAATGGGATTCCAAAAGGTTCCAGGGCATCGAAAGCAGGTACTTTCCTGAAGAAGGAGAATGTGACCGAAGAGAAGCTTGTGAAAGTCAGGGCCCTGAATGAGATCGCCCTGGCGCGCGGACAGACCCTCGCGCAGATGGCGCTTGCCTGGGTGATG
Source organism: uncultured Victivallis sp. (assembly GCA_964506605.1). Lineage (GTDB taxonomy): Bacteria > Verrucomicrobiota > Lentisphaeria > Victivallales > GWF2-50-93 > GWF2-50-93. The sequence continues at coordinate 555 of CAZDNQ010000114.1, forward strand.
AGGAGGAAGACGGTCACTTCCGCGCTCATCGGGGCGAGTTCCGTAAAGCAGATCGAGGACTGCGCAGCCGCCACGAAGAATCTTGACTTTTCGAGAGAAGAACTGGATAGGATAGAGAAGATTCTAAGGTAACGCGGACATTCCTGTCTGCGTCTTGCACTCGGGCAGGAATGCCCGGGCTACTTAACAACCGGAGTGTAGGATGGAGCCCATAAACCAGTATATTGAGGATTTCTTCAAGATTTTCAGGGGGCACCTCATGGAGATAATTCTTATCTTCGTCGGTGTTGTCCTCAGCATCTACGGAAACGATATCAACAAGGCTCTGATGAAGAAGATAAAGAAGGAGAACTTCTTCGTCAGGTTCGGGGCCTTTGTCGCCCTGGTGACAGCAGGCTATGGATTCATAACGCTTGTCCTGGGGAAGATTCTTGTGAAATACATGTCGCAGCTGAGCAACCTGTGGCTGCTGGTTCTGGTGGTCTCGATGTTCATTCTCGTAGGCCTTATCGCTGAGGAGAAGAACCACCTGAAGTAGGAACGCCATAGCTTCTTTGCGACGGCGGAAAGAGGTGTCATTCCTTGTTCCATACGGCAAGCTTCTCCTGGATGAGCTTGACAATCTGCTCGTGCTCATCCTTGCCGGTAGCGGACTTGATGTGGATCGGCTCTCCAAAGCTGAAATGAAGAGTTTTCTTCGTATCTACAGGACCGAAGTCCTTCACAAGTTTTCCATTCCCCCAGAAATCCGTCTTCAGGGCGAACGGAATCACAGGGACATTTGCGCGTTTCGCAAGCTTCACGCCGATGGAGTTGAACTCCTCGGGCTTGAACTCGACCGAACGGGTTGACTGCGGGAAGATTATGACGGACCTTCCTTCCTTGATGTATCTTTCGCCTTCGGTCATGATGACCTTGAAATCCTCGCGCGGATTCGTCCTTGATACAGGTATCCCGTAGATCTTTGCGACTTCGCCGAAGAAAGGATAGTCGACAAGCTCCTTTTTGACTACGAGTATGGTGTCCTTCTTGTGCTCCAGCACCATGCATGGCAGGGCGTATGTCTCGAATGAGCTCATGTGGTTGCCGATCACGACGACAGGACCTTCAACCTTCGCGAAATTGTCGATACCTTCGACAAGGGCGCGTCCTCCCGCCCATTCGGCGGATCTTATCAGGTCGAACGCGTTATATGCGAGTTCATTCGGGCCGTAGAGCCCCTTCTTCGCGAGAGTGCCGGAATTATATGCGATCCTGAACGAATGGCAATAGAAGTGCCAGCGCGTCCCGAGGAAGAATATCCTCTGCCAGGTTTTTGCAGATCCGGGCTTGGTCTCGTACCTGCCACCGGGGAAATAATTCACTTTTGGATAAGGTGTCTTCATAGTGCCAGTCGTCAGTTGTCCGTTGTTAGCTGTTAAATTTCAAATACTCACTCTAAAGTTTACCTGCCTGCGGCAGCGCCAAAGGTTTATACGCCTTAGGCGCACAACCAGGGCTGTGAACTCCAACTAAATAATAAGCATCATTTGCCGTCTGTCATCGGGATTTATCGCCGTTTCGCCGATTCTCCGTTTCACCGGTTCGTTTCTATTTCAGGCTCTCCCCCAGGTTCCGCTTGTTCGGAGCGGTCCTATACATGTCCATGGCCGTCGGAAGATATGCCTTTATTTCCTCGAGGCGTTTCTCGCTCATCGGATGGGTCGAGAATATCTCGCCGACTGCGCCGGTGTCGGACACCTCCTTGAACTTCTGCCAGAAGGAAATTGCGGCGTTCGGATTGTATCCCGCCTTAGCCATGAAAATCATACCGAGCTTGTCGGCCTCGTACTCGTGCGTCCTGCTGAACGGGAGCATCACTGCAACATTGGAGCCGACAGCGTATCCGACCAGGATTCCCTGAACTGTGGCCGCAGACTTGCCTTCGACCGTCGTAGCCAGCACCTGCGCGCCCGCCTCCTGCACCATCCCCTGCGAAATTCGCTCGCCGCCATGGCGCGCGATCGCATGTCCGACCTCGTGACCTACTACGGCCGCAAGTTCTGCGTCGTTGGCGGTATATTTGAACAGGCCGGTATATACGGCGACCTTGCCTCCGGGAAGGCAGAAGGCGTTAGGTTCTGTGCTTTCAAATACTTTGAACTCCCACTTGTAGTCGGGCTTGTTTGCGGCTTTCGCAATGCTTTCTCCAACCCTCTTGAGCGCACCATTGTATTTTACGTTGTTCGAAACCGTGTTTTTTGCAAGCACCTCGTTCCATGCCTGCTGTCCGAGCTGCGCCTCCTCCTGCGGAGTCGTCAGCATCAGCTGGCTCCTGCCGGTGTATGGAACGGACTCGCATCCTATCATATAGAGCATGGACGCGCAGAAAAGAGATAGGACAGCCTTGCGGAAGATGTTTTTCATTTTTGCACTCCTTCTATTTCAGACACATTATCAGCACTATTATGCCAAGCACGATCCGGTAATATCCGAACGGCTTGAAATCCTTTTTCCTTATATAGCTCATGAAGGCCGCGATCACGGCCCATGCCACCAGGAATGAAACCACAAAACCCACGGCAAGCGCCTCCATCTCCGGAACGCTCATACCGGATGCGTGCTTCATGAGCGAATATGCCGAAGCGGCTATCATTGTCGGTATTGCGAGGAAGAATGAGAACTCCGCGGCCGTGCTCCTGTTCGCCCCTAGCAGCATCGCGCCGATTATGGTCGCCGCCGACCTGGATGTCCCGGGCACCATCGCCAGGCACTGGATGAACCCCACCGCTATCGCAAAACCGTATGTTATCTCGACGACGCTCAGGATCTTCTCCTTCTTATGCATGCTCTCAATCACTATGAGGAGGACTCCTCCGACTATGAGCGCGATTGAGACGACGAAGGGGTTGAAGAGATGCTCGGATATCTTCTTGCCGAGAATTCCGCCGATGAGGAGCGCGGGCACGACCCCGGCTATTGTCTTCTTCCACAGCTCCATTGTCTCCTTCCTCTTCGCGCCGTCATGCACCAGCGGATTGAGCCTGCGGTGGAAATATACGATGACCGACAGTATGGCGCCGAGCTGTATGACGATCTCGAACATGTCCGCGAACGGCTTTTCGAACTTGAGGAACTGGTCGACGATGATGAGATGTCCGGTGCTGCTTATCGGCAGGAATTCGGTTATCCCCTCGACCACCCCCATTATCGCTGATTTGAATATGAGATCCATTAATTGTCCGGTTTTAAAGTTTGCCCAAAATATATCATTGAAGCTTTTCTTTGCTATGACTAATAATTTTTGAATGTAGATTATCGGATATGGAAAAGGAAAATACAGCATCAGTGATATTCAAGACCGCGCTCGACGGGCTCGAACTCTGGGACAAAGGTGTCAAGCTCGACAGCTTCCTGGAGGAGAACCGCGACGCCTCGAAATACAGGAAGAGCCTTTCTAGCCTCCTCTACACGTATTTCCGGAACAGGGCGCTCATCGAGTTCGCGGTTGCGAAGTTCGCAAAGGACGTGAATCCTAAATTCATGAGGGTCCTTTCCATTGCAATCACAGAGGCCTGGTACCATACCGGGATCCCGAAGGAGATTGCTGCGAACCTTGCAGTCGACTATGCGCGGCGCCGCTACGGTGCAAAGCCCGCGGGATTCATCAATGCCGTGCTCCGCAAGGCCGCTCATCTCAATCCTGCATCTCTCGAGGAGGAAGCTCCGGAACAGGTCCGGCTCAATCTCCCTCAGATGCTTGCTGAAAGATGGAAAAAGCAATATCCGGAAGCCGAAATTGCGAAGTTCGCAAAAATCCTGAGGGGAAAACCCCCGTTCACATTCCGTACAGTCAAGGCAATACCCCAGGAAGAGATTGACGGAGCAGGCTGTTCGGAAGTCAGCACCGGGTTTGATTTGTCGCCTTTTAAATTCTACAAGACAGGCAATCCCGATGCGATTTTCAAGAGGAACTGGCTGGAAGAGGGGATGATATATGTCCAGGATCCTGTGACAGTCCTGTCCGCGCTGGTGCTGGCGCCGAAGAAAGGTGAAACCGTCGCGGATCTCTGCTCCGCTCCCGGAGGAAAGTCACTGGCTCTTGCCGAACTGATGGGGGGCGAAGGGATGATCATCGCCGCGGACAGCTCATTTGACAGGCACAGGAAAACAGCTGAAAACTTTGCAAAGGCCGGGTACGGGAATTTGAATATAGTTGTGTCATCAGCAGGAAATTCCTCATTCAGGACCGCCGGTTTTGATGCCGTCCTCCTTGATGTCCCCTGCAGCAACACAGGAGTTGGCAGGCACAAGCCGGACGCCCTCTGGCGCTTTTCCGACAGGAAGATAAAGGAGCTTGTGTGCGAACAGAGGAAGATCCTCGATGGCGCATCATGTCTGGTCAAGCCCGGCGGCCGGATGGTTTACAGCACATGCAGCATAGAAAAAGAGGAGAATGGGACTCAGGTCGCGAAGTTTGTTTCCGAGAACAAGGATTTCTCATTGAAGTTTGAGAAGCAGATCCTGCCTGCAGAAAACAACGACGGGGCATATGTTGCGCTGTTGGAGCGGAGGCATGCTTCTGCCGAACTCAGTTCAAGTCCACAGCTTCAGCGTATGTGATTAAGGAGCTATTATGGTTAGATATATGGTTATAGTGGCTCTTTTCGCTTTCAGCGTCTCAGTATTCGCTGAAAATGAAAAGAAGGAAGCTGCTGCTTCCGCAAAAGCTCCTGTCAAAATCATACTCGACACTGATATCGGCGGGGATATAGACGATCTCGGGGCTCTGGCGATACTGAATGTCCTGGCGGACAAGGGCGAATGCGAAATACTTGCGGTGATGAGCTGTACCGCCAGGAAAAAGGCGGTAGACGCGATCGACGTGGTGAACACCTATTTCGGACGTCCTGACACTCCTGTCGGGCATCATGACGGCAAAGTCTCCGACTGGGAGCCGAACTACTGCGAATTCCTGGCTGACAGCTTCAAGCATGATTTGAAAGGAGAGAATGCTCCAGATGCTACCGGACTCTACAGGAAGATACTGTCAGCGCAGCCTGACAACAGCGTCGTGATCATTTCCATCGGAGGGCTTAGGAATCTATATAACCTCATGAATTCCAAGCCGGATGATATTTCCAGCTTGGACGGTAAAGGATTGATTTCAAAGAAAGTCGGGAGGATTGTGACGATGGGCGGGACGTATCCTTCAAGCGGCAAGGGCGCAGAACCTAACTTCCAATGGTGTGGAAAGGGATATGCCAAGTTTGTTGTCGACAATTTCCCTCGTCCCCAGATTTTCAGCGGATCAGAAATCGGACTTGGCGGATACAGGACCGGAACAAAGCTGAACAGCCTTCCCGACGAAAGCCCGATAAAGGCGGGATACCTGTATTTCATGAAGCATCCCCCAAAATGGGCGGGTGGTCCGTTTGACAGGATCACGGAGTGGCCGACATACGACCAGTGCGCTGTCATCGTGGGCGTCAGGGGAGGCGGGGAATATTTTGAAGAGGTCAAGGGATATAACAAGATAGATGATGACGGAAAAAACGAATGGCAGGCTTCACCTGCCAGGGATCAGGGTTATCTTAAGGAAAAGATGAAGGCAAAGACATTCGCGGATACCATAATCGAACCGCTCATGGTGACATTGCCGAAGAAGTAGGACGGGTTTCAACCCGTCACGGAATTGAATTAATCGTCAGGTTGAAACCCGACATTCTTGGTTGAACATATGAAGATAATACATTTCTCAGATCCTCATGCAGGAGGTCCGGCCGAAGACTGGATGGCGTACATCGACAAGCGCTGGGTCGGCGTATTCAACTTTTCCTTCAGGAGGAAATACCAGCATGACCAGAGCTATCTGAAAAAGGCTGTCGACTATATTCTTGCACAGAAGCCGGACCTTGCGGTGCTGAGCGGCGACATAACCTCCACGGGACAGCCTGGCGAATTCAAGATCCAGCTCGACATCCTCGAACCGCTGCGGAATTCGCAGATCCCGATGATGTTCATACCCGGCAACCACGATTGCTACGTCTACAACAGGAGATGCGTCGATGCGATGAAGGACGCCGTGAAATTTCTTAACAAGGACAAGTTCACTTTCGACGATCTTCCGGTGAAGATGACTGTCGGAGACTGTGATTTCATGCTTGTCAACGAGAGCTGTCCGACTAACCTGCTTTCCTCCTGCGGCTACCTTTCCAAATCCAGCAGTGATTTCGTAGTCAAGGAATGTGCTGGAAAGAAGGAAAGGCCGAGGATTCTTGTCGGGCATTATCCGATCTGGGAAGACCATCCATGGCTGAGACTCAGGCACAGGCTGTGGGGAGAACAGGAAGTATTCAAGCTTCTGAGGAGCGGAAGCATAGACCTCTCACTCTGCGGGCATGTCCACAGGCCTTATGCCAAGATTGATGTCAGGGGCAGGGGGGAGATATGCGCTGGATCCGTGACCAGGAACGGGTGCGTATCGGAGATCACCTATGACACGGGCAAGGACGTCTTCGTATGGGAGAACGTCTTCCTCGACACGAAAAGGTAGTAGATAATCCTGATATCCCTGTTTGCCCTTAACTCCCTCGCCGTATCTGATATGAACCCCGAACTGTCGAGCAGCAGCTCCATTTCGTTTCTGGCGATGAATCCTGAACGGGGCGTAGGCGTCTGGCCGGTTTCATTCTTTATCCAGTTCATGTCCTCTTCAACCTCCTCATCCGTCATATCCTCTGGAAAGTAGTAGTCTCCGACCATGAAAGTCCCATCCTGCTTGAGTATGGAAGAGGCGCTGGCGAAAAGCAGCCTAATGTCAGGATATGACTTCCGTATCTGGTGGCATGCCGCGTTGCAGATGACCAGGTCGGGCCTGCCTCCGAGTGATTTCTCAATTTGCTTCCTGGCTTTTGGATCGGTAATCCATTCAGCCGAATCTGCTATTCCTGTAACTGTCAGCCCTGAGCTGGCTGGAACCCTTTTCATGAGTTTTCTTATGCTTTCCTCGGAGGGGTCGATTCCAAGGTAATTCCCTTTTGCAAAGTTAGAGATGAATTCGGCGGTCCATCCGTCGCCGCAGCCGATGTCGAGCACCTTCAGGCCGGGGCCGGAGTGCTTGAGATAATCCGACAGGGCGAATGAAAACAGTGCGTATGCCTTTGAATATGACGTGTTGAAGACCTTTTCAAATCCGCGGCTCGCGGCGAAAAGGTCGAACTCCTTCTGCTCCGGAATTTTTAGAGGCCGTTTGTCCATGGATTTGTCATCAGAGAAGTTAATGTCGCTGTTTGTCGCATAATAACCTACTGCAACAATCTGGAAAATCGAATTTCTTCGCAGACAAGAATGCCTGCGTTGCTCTTTAGGCGTTTATGAGGGAGTGTTTAAAGCAGGCCTGCTGTCTCGTCGAGGCCGAAGATTATGTTCATGCACTGGACAGCCTGGCCGGAGGCGCCCTTCGTGAGGTTGTCGATGCATGAGTTTACGATCAGCTTGCCGGTATGCTCGTCAAAGGTGAATCCGATGTCGCAGTAGTTGCTCATCGTGACATATTTCGTGTCAGGCTGCTTGCCATATGCCAGCACCCTTACGAACTTCTCCTTCGAATAGGCCTTCTTGTATGCGGCTTCGAGTTTCTCCCTGGAGAAATCCTTGGTGACGTTCGCCACAATAGTTGAATTAATGCCTCTGTTCACCGGTATCAGGTGCGGGATGAAATTGATCTTGACACTGCAGCTTGCCGCCGCACCGAGTTCCTGCTCGATCTCTGGCAGGTGCCGGTGTCCTGTCACACCATATGCTCTGACGCTTTCGTTGCATTCCGGGAATATGTATGGGAGATCGACCTTCCTGCCGGCTCCGCTGACGCCGCTCAGGCTGTTGACCATGATATTTTCCGATGAGACAAGCTTGTTCTCGAGAAGAGGCGCAAGAGCCAGGATTATGCTTGTAGGGTAGCAGCCCGGGCATGCGACAAGACTTGCCTTCCTGATCTCGGGCCGGTATCTTTCAGGAAGTCCGTAGACAGCATCCTTGAGCAGGGCTGGTGCCGGATGTTCTTCCTTGTAATACTTCTTGTAGACGACGGTGTCCTTCAGCCGGAAGTCGGCACTGAGATCGATGACCTTCAAGCCCTTCTTGAGCAGAGGCTCCGCGAATTCCGCGGCGAGGCCGTGGGGCAGCGCGAGGAATGCGACGTCGGACTTTGATGCGATCTCTTCGGCATCCGGATTTGAAAAAACCAGGCCGTTCCCGGCGAACCGCGGGAAGAAGTCGCCGATTTTGGAACCTGCGTTCTGCCGGGAGGTGATTACGCTGATCTCGCAGCCGTCATGCCGCAGCAGGAGCCGTAGCAGCTCCTCTCCGGAATAGCCGGATGCTCCGACAACAGCAGCTTTGATCTTTGCCATTTTCCCTGGAGGATATGGATTAGCGTTTTGAGAACTGGAAACGTCTGCGGGCGCCTGGTCTGCCGGGTTTCTTTCTTTCCTTGACGCGGGCGTCGCTTGTGAGCATTCCTGAGTTCTTGAGGACCGGACGGAGGGAGGGATCCTTCTTGATGAGGGCCCTTGCGATGCTGAATCGAAGCGCGCCTGCCTGGCCGGAAAGTCCGCCGCCCTTGAGGGTGGCGTCGATGTCGACCGAACCTGTGGAGGATGTTACTACGAGAGGCTGGTTGATATAGCCGCGAATAGCCTCGGTTGTGAAATATGCTTCGAACGGCTTGCCGTTCACCTTGATCTTGCCTGTGCCCGCCTGGAGCCTGACGCAAGAGATGGCTTCTTTTCTCCGGCCTGTTGCAGTTATCTGGGTGCTCATTTATTTCTCCTGGATTATTTAATTATAATTTGGCGACTTCCGGGTTCTGCGCCTTGTGAGGATGTTCCGCGCCCGGATAGACCTTGAGTTTCTTGAAGAGTTCGCGTCCAAGCCTTCCGTGCGGGAGCATTCCCCATACGGCGTCCTGGATGATCCTCTCGGGCTTCTTCGCCCTTACTTCAGAAGCCTTCAGCTTCTTGAGACCGCTCCTGAATCCGGAGTAGCTCTCATAGATCTTCCTCTCCTCCTTCTTGCCGGTCAGCTTGATCTTCGCCGCGTTGACCACGATCACGAAGTTGCCGGTGTCGATATGGGGGGTATATGTAGGTTTGTCCTTGCCGCGGAGCGCGTTGGCTATTCTCACAGCCAGTCTTCCTGCGACGACGCCATCAGCGTCGAAAATAATGTATTTCCTGTCGATTTCGCCAACTTTTGCCAGAAATGTTTTCATTGTTCCACCAGTTTTTGGTTCATTCTTACCGGAATGAACGTTGAATCTTTATAATTAGCCCAAGACAATCGGGACGTGTATTTTAGTGCAAATCCGGTGTTTGTCAATAAAAAAACCCGTTTTTCAGGAAAAATTCGGGCCGAGGGCGTCAATGCCGGTTTTGACGGAATAAGGAGCGCGGCCATCCTCCTGCGAAGGACAGGTCCTGGCCGGCGCCAAAGGTTTATACTCCTCAGGCGTACGACCATGACCCGCGTTCCTTACAATATAGGTACGAGCTCATTTTTTGCCGTTATCCATCCTCCCCGGAGGATTCCTGGCCGGAATATGCTAAGGTATATGCTTCAGGAGAAACAGGGAAAATGTGCTGATGAACGACAGGGAAATGATATTTGATCGGAAAAACATCCGCCCTTGGATTGCGATATTCGCAGTTCTGGCGGTGACACCGGTATTACTACGGCTGGAAGGGCGGACATGGTGGTGCTCATGCGGGAGTTACGGCATATGGTCAGGCGAAATATGGAGCCAGCACAATTCCCAGCATTTCCTTGATCCATATTCCTTCACCCACATACTCCACGGGGTGCTGTTTTACGGAATACTCGCGTGCCTCATTCCAAAAGCGCCTGTGATGTGGCGCCTGTGCATCGCCACAGGACTGGAGGCGCTATGGGAGCTACTGGAGAACTCGCAGCTGATAATCGACAGATACCGTGAATCAACGATGGCGTTGGGCTACAATGGCGACTCGATATTCAATTCGACCGGGGACCTGTTCTCATGCGCCGCAGGCTTCCTGATAGCCAGGTATCTGGGCTTGAGATATTCCATATTGATGTTTATAGTTATAGAGATCGTCCTGCTTTTCTGGATCAGGGACAACCTGACACTGAACATAGTAATGCTGATCTGTCCGATAGAGGCCGTCAAGAACTGGCAGATCATGCATTGAAGCCTGAGGAGGTGGAGATTGAAACCCATATCGTCCAATTTCATGCTTTTTGGAATGGGGACACGCAGGAAGTTCGTCTACATGCCGGGCGGAGAGCTGATCGACGCCAACACCTTTGATCTTGTGAAGCGGTGGGATGTCCTCACCGAACGGATCGAACCATCGGAATATTCCGTGTCGATCATGACCAAGGAATCGCACGAGATCCGCATATACGAGGATGAGAAGGCTGTCTGGCTGGACGACAACGGCGACTGCCAGCCGCTGACGTTTGGCCGGGTCATAAACCTCCCGCGCTTTGAA